>JAYEOP010000080.1 GCA_034723125.1 Bacteroidota bacterium
TTTTATCTTTCTCAACTCACTGATGCTAAGGCATCGCCTCGTCTCAAAAAATAAAAATCTCACCTGCCTGACGGCAAAGGCAGGTCAAAAATCTTAGAAATCATAAAATTTGATAGTTTTCTTAGAGTGGACTCAAAAATAGAATAGTTCATATTTTAAAAGTTGAACTACTTTGTGCTGTTTCTATTTTAAAAGAACAACCATATAATGCAATTGTTGTAATAAATTTGCTTTCGAAATTACTAATAGATAAATAATATGAAAAAGATAATAATTGTATTTCTCACATTCTCCTATTCGCTTTTAAATGCACAGGGAATATTCGAAAATTCATTAAATGATGTAGAAAAAAACAAAACCACTATTGATTTTAGTGGTTATGTTAGAGCTTCTGCTTTTGGTGGAGGGGAAGATTATGACTATTCATCAATATTTGGAGAGACGAGTATTCAAGGAAAATTTTCTAATAATAATATGTATCTATTCACAGAAATAGAACTTAGGTCGGGATTGCAGTTTAATAAAACAGAAAATGTAATTGAACTAACAGAAGCCTATGTTGGTTATATTGGAGAAAAGTTTGATTTATTACTTGGCAACCAGATTGTTACTTGGGGACGAACAGATGGATTTAATCCCACAAACAATATTACACCAAATGACTACTTTTTTTTAACTGCTGAACCTGATGACCTAAAACTGTCAAATTTCTTAGTCAGAATCAAATACCGAATTAATTCAAAAATTGATTTAGATTTAATTGCTATTCCTGTTTATAAGCCGTCTGTATATCGCTATGATCTTTTTGAAATGGGAGAAAATGTTAGTTTTTCCGAACCATCACTACCCGACAAAACCTTTGAAAACGCTTCTTTAGCAGCAAGATTAAACTTTGAATTTTCTAAAATTGGGTTTTCTGCATCCTATTTCAGAGGATATGATTCCTACTTCGGATTTGATGTTAAATCTATTGATTTTTTATCAGGCACACCTATTATTACAAATTCAGCAACGTCTTACCTGAAAAATACCATAGGTGCCGATTTTGCTTTACCTATTAATTCGTGGATACTACGAGGCGAAACTGCATACAACATAAGCAAGGATTACAAAAAGTTTATATATACCCCAAACCCCAATATTGATTATGTGATAGGAGTGGAACACAATTTTTGGGGAGTAACAACTATTTTACAATACATTGGCAAATATAATCTTGATTTTAACAAATTGCAATTACCTGTGCTGGACAATCCCACTGACCCTTTGGCACAAATGCAATTTGCAGAGGATATGATTATATACGAATCGACCTTATTTAACCGCAAAACATTTTATCAGCAAGAAGAAAGCAATCATGCTGTTGCATTATTACTTAGTAAAGCATTAGCCTACGACACATGGAATATTGAACTTGCCGGATATTACAATATTACATCGGAAGAATTGATGATACGTCCAAAAGTAACATGGAAAATAACGGATGCCCTTGCAACTACAGTTGGTGGAAACTATATGAAAGGACCTGATAACTCAATATTTGCACATTCGTCTCCTATATTAAATGGAGTATTTTTAGAACTAAAAGCAATTTTTTAATTATGATAAATAAAGAAATATTCGTTATAAAATACAAATGGTTTATTATTATATCAACGCTATTAATTATTGTTGCTTGCATATTTCCTTTAATGAAAACAACCATCAATTCTGATTTAATGTCATATCTGCCTGATGATATTCCATCTAAAATTAATAATGATAAAATTGAAAAAGTTTTTGGCAAAAGTGATCCATTGCTTATTGTTTTTGAAACCGATGATGTATTAAAGGAATCTACTTTGAAACGTATTCAGACTCTGAGTAAGGAGTTTAACCGTATGAAAGATTTTGATATGGTAATATCACTTTTCGATACTAAAAATATTAAAGGTGAATATGGTGCAATGATTGTTGATCCTGTTATAAAAAGAATTCCAAAATCTGAAAGTCGCAGAGAAAAACTGAGGGCAGAAATAAAAACAAATGAACTTGCCTATAAACTTATAGTTTCTGATGATTTTCGATATACAGTAATAATTCTCAATTCTGTTACTGATAAAACAGATATTGAACTAATGTCAATAATAACTGAGTTGTTGGATAAATATCCGGGTAACGAAAGCATTTCAATTAATGGGCAAGCATATTTGAGAGCTGAGGCAAACGATAAAATTTCGCGTGATTTTATGGTTTTATTGCCTATTGGAATGTTGATAATGGCTATTTTTCTTTGGTTTTCTTTTAAAGAAAAAAGGGGTGTATTATTGCCAACTTTTGTAGTTGCAATATCAATTATGATAGCCATGGCATTAATTCCTTTATTTGGTTGGCAACTGAGTGTAATAGGGGTTTTAATTCCTATAATGATGATTGCAATTGCAAACGATTATGGAATTCACTTTATCGCAAAATATCAGGAACTTAATGCTAAACATCCTGATATGACAATGAATGAAATTACAAAAGATGTTACTAGTTATTTAAAAAAACCTGTTATTCTGACCGGTATAACTACAATTGTAGGAATTGGCGGTCTTGTTACTCATGTAATGTTACCAGCCAAACAAATGGGTGTGGTTACCTCCGTAGGTGTTGCTTTTGCTGTATTGCTAAGTTTAACTTTTATTCCGGCATCAATGACATTTTTTAAAAAAGGAAAAATACTTAAAAGCTTTTCTGAAAATCAAACTAAAATTGGATTTTTAAATAAATTACTTGTCAAATTATCTGCTATTATAGCAAAACGACCTCGACAAATTATTTATATTTTTGTAAGCTTTATTATTATCGTAATTTTAGGACTTTCTCATTTCAAAATAGCTTCTGATTTCGATAGTATTTTACCTGAAAAGCATTCGTATAATATATCATTAAATATTGCTAATAAACATTTTGGCGGAACAAAAAATATTAGCGTAATGTTTGAAGGCGACATGAAAGATCCTGAAATATTGAAAAGAATGAACTATTACGAACAGCAACTTGAAAAAATGCCGGAAATAGGAAGTGTTAATTCAATTGCTTCAATGATACGTATAATGAGTAGAGCTATTAACGATCCCGGAGAGGAATTCTATGACAAAATTCCGGATAGCCGAGAAGCTATTGCTCAATATCTTGCACTATATTCAATGAGTGGCGACCCTGAAGATTTTGAAGACTTTGTTGATTTTGACTATACAAAGGCAGTTATGCTCATTCAGTATAAGGCTGATGATATTAAAACAATAAATAAAATAGTTGATAAAATTAATTTATTGATGAACGATGATGAAAACCTATCGGTTATAGGAGGAACAAGCTTAATTGACAAAGATATTAGTCGGGCAATTGCAACAGGGCAAAGAGATTCATTGATTTTTGCTTTTTTTGCAATCATGATTCTTTTAATGATTATATTTAAAAGTAAAACAGCAGGTTTAATTGGTAGTATTCCGCTATTGTTTGCTTTGGTTAGTACATTTGGTATAATGGGTTGGACAGGTATAGAACTAAATATTGTTACAGCATTACTTTCATCAATATCAATTGGCTTAGGGGTTGATTATACCATTCATATTTTCTGGCGATTAAAAAGTGAACTAAAAACTACTGATTCATATTCAGAAGCCATATCGACAAGCTTGAGAACCTCAGGACGAGGAATTATTATTAACGCATTTTCAGTAATTGTTGGTTTTTCAATATTGTTTTTATCGGCATTTCCTCTAATTCAGTATTTCGCTTTTCTTATCATAATTTCAATATTACTTTGTTTGGTATCGGCATTAATTTTAATACCTGCCATTTGCGTATTAACTAAACCTAAATTTCTTAAAAAATAATTAATATGAAAACTAAAAAAAATTTAATAGCTATTATTTTGATAATTTCAACAACAATGGGCTTTGCTCAAACAGCAAAAGAAATAAGCGAAAAAGCTTCAAATGTTATTGATATGGAAGCTATGGAGATGTCATTAACTTTAAAAATATATAATGCAAAAGGACGAGTGCGAGTACGTCAAATTACTATGGCAAGTAAAAGTTTTGGTCAAATAAATAAAACAATAATGAAATTTATTGCCCCTGCTGATGTAAAAGGAACTTCTATTTTAGTTTTCGATTATGAAAAAAAAGACGATGATATGTGGATATATATGCCTGCAATTCGTAAAACCAGAAGGATTATAAGCAGTGAAAAAGGAAAGAGCTTTATGGGTTCGGAGTTTACTAATGCAGATATGAGCAAACCGAATATGGATAACTTTAATTATAAAATACTTTCGTCAGAAACATACAACGGGCATTCATGTTGGAAAATAGAAACCTCTTGTAAAAATGAAGATATTGAAGATAAAAATGGTTATAGTAAAAGAATTGCTTGGATAGAAAAAGGAACTTATCTGTGTTATAAAATCAAATTCTATGACTTGTCAGGTGAACTTCATAAAGTACAATCTATCAAACAATATAAAAAACAAGCCAATGGTAAATATTTTGCCTTTTATATGGAAATGAAAAACAAGCAAAACGATAGAAAGTCGCAAATGATAATTAATAAATTTCAAATAGGATCAAAACTTCCTGAAAGTTCATTTACTCCGGCAATGATGGATAAATAATAAAATTCAAAAGATCAACATTATGAGAAACAAAGGAATAATATCTTTATTAATATTAATACTAATGGCTGTTTCAATAAATGCTCAGACATTAACCGTAGAAATAACAAATATCCGAAATGATAAAGGCAATATTTCCTTGGCTGTTTTTATTGATAATAGTAGTTTTGTTAAAGAAATACCATTTTTAGCAAAAACATATTCAAAAACTAATTTAATAGATGAAAAGTTGATAGTTAAAATAAATCTTAAGCCCGGTGTTTATGGAATTTCAGTATTAGATGATGAAAATAAAAATGGAGAAATGGAATATAATTTAATTGGAGTACCAAAAGAAGGTTTTGGGTT
>JAYEOP010000081.1 GCA_034723125.1 Bacteroidota bacterium
TCAAATTTTATGATTTCTAAGATTTTTGACCTGCCTTTGCCGTCAGGCAGGTGAGATTTTTATTTTTTGAGACGAGGCGATGCCTTAGCATCAGTGAGTTGAGAAAGATAAAAATATCGCAAAAAGAAACATTTTTAATTTTGTAGAGTTTTCTTAGAGGCACTATTTAGGCAAACAGTACAAATAGCAAAGAATTTTGAATTGATAGGAGATAAATTATTAGCAGGAGATAGCACAAAATTTAGAGCACAAAACTCTAAAAAAAACAATTTCAATGAAAAGAAAATAGACCGTCACACAGCCTATATAGACAACAAACTTGAACAATATTTAATTATTCAAATATACTTAAAAATATATAAGGTTGCTTAAATTAAAACTATAACAATCAAAACTATTAACCCAAGTTAATCACATAGATTTTTTATTCATTTGAAATTAAAAGATTGAGACCATATATTGTATTGGATGTATAAATTGATATTATATGATATCCATCATTCAGATTTAAGTCAAAATTCATTTTATCTAAAAACCCTGTTGTTACTTGATGAACCACTGTTGAAGATTGTATTTCAGTAATTTTTATTAAAGTAACATTTTGATATCCTATTTCTGAAATATCAATAAAAATTGTACCATCTGAAGGAACAGGATATAATGAAAAATTATCACCTTCAAACATAATTATACCTCCTATCTTATCACTTTGTTTACAGCATTTGCAAGTATTATTACCTCCTTTACAACATGCATAGTAACCTGATGAACAAGTTGTAGAACAACCACTCCATATATCGTTAACTGAGCAACTTATAGAACCACTTCCTCCACTTGTACAATTTTTGCAATCGGACTTGCCTCCTCCAGAACCTCCACCACTTCCGCCACTTCCACCAGTACCACCTCCACCTCCAGATTCTATTAAAAACATTGCATAGCAATTATCTTCATTTGGTAAAGGTAAATCAAGTGTTAAATTATAATGTTTTGATAAACCAAATCCAAGATAATAGTGATTAATAGAAATATCTGATGAATAAACTATCTCGCTTTCAAAAAGAACAAAACAAAAATAATCTGAACTATCTTTGATAATCAAATATTCTTCCTGATAATCAATTTGACCATTTTCTATAATCATATTTATATTTTCAGATTGATAATCAGGATTATCAGTTTGAAAAATGAATGCAGTCTCTGCAATATTATCGTTGTTTTGTCCATCTAACGCAATAATTATTTCATTATTAAGACATAGTTTGATTTCAATATTCCCATTATAAGTAGTTGCAAAAGAACTAAAAATGAAAAAGAATACAGCTAAAATTGAGAATGTTAGAAATATTATAAATTTATATTTTGTTTTCATAATTTCATATTTAAAATATTAATTAAATTTGTTATATCTGGTTGTTATCCTTTTTAATAGTTCAAGTAAACCCCAAAAACCGTATTTCTCAAAACTGATAATAAATAGTTTTTTCTAACTATTACATTGGTCTTTTTACCTCCTTTTGTTGAAAGTTTTATTTTAAAGTATTTAATTTCACTAATAATAAATAATCTGAGTATAAAACAGATATAACACAGCAACCGTAACTCACTGATTTGTGTGTGTGTGTGTGAAAACCATATTCAAATTATTTTTTTTTAGAATACAAATGTAATAAACAATTAGTAAAATTGTACTTTTATTTTAAAAAAATATTTTTATTATTCCAATTTGTTATTTTTGTGGAGTAATGAATTGTTTTATTCTTTTCTTATTTTTTTCACTAAATCCCAATAAAAGAAGCGATGCAGATATACAATGCAACAAGCTGTAAGCCATCACAACTAGCAGTGAAAAAATATGTAGTGTACCACTAAATTTGTAATCAATTGTTAGTTAGGGAAGTGTATTTGAGTAGAGCCAAGTTAGGTTAAGGGATTAAATATAAAAATTTCCTCTCTCTGTCATTGTCATCAAAACAGCAATAGTAAAAATTAGTAATATCAAGAACCAAATGTTCATTAAATATTTTTATTTAAAAAATGCTTATACAATTTCCCCGGTTTTAATTCTGACATGAGTTCATCATATCCCTGAAGTATTTTTACTTGTGAAAATCCTAAACTTTTTAAATATGAAAAAACAATAACACTCCTTACAGCTGATGAACAAAATACTCCAATCAGTTTACCCTCGGGAATCTCTCCTACTCTATCAGGAATTTCATTTGTAGGAATTGATAAGACAGTAGAGTAGTTTGCTAATTTAATATCGATATTTTCAACTTCTTCATTTGCCCTTACATCCAAAAAAATCGTATTTTCAGAAGCAAAAAAATTCTCAAAACTAATTTTATGTTGTCCTGTACCAAAATAATCAAAATCCATTTTTCGGATAAAACTTTCAAATTTCTTCATACTTTATTTTTTAATTTCCATTTCGTTTTACACAAATAACTAATACTAAACCATCATCAAATTAATTAAAAAAACTGGTATTATGCCGATGGATTAGCATGTTAAGAAAATTTATTTTCTTTTACATGATAACCTTTCGGTATAAAGGGGGTTCTACAAACTATTTACAAATCATTTTTAAAATATTTTGTTTTCATTTTAAGTGATACTTTTACTAAGGCAATTAAAACAGGTACTTCAACCAAAGGACCGATAACGGCAGCAAAAGCCTCACCTGAGTTTATTCCAAAAACAACAACTGCAACTGCAATAGCTAATTCAAAATTATTACTGGCTGCTGTAAAAGAAAGCGTTGTAGTCTTTTTATAATCTGTTCCCATTTTTCTACTAATATAAAATGACAGAAAAAACATGACTACAAAATAAATTACTAGAGGAAGAGCAATTCGTAATACATCAAAAGGAAGCTTAATAATGTGTTCTCCTTTTAATGAAAACATTAGCATAATTGTAAATAATAAAGCAACTAATGTTAAAGGACTAATTTTAGGAATAAATTTACCTTGATACCAATTTTTATTTTTCACACGAATTAGTACAAAACGTGTAATCATTCCTGCAATAAAAGGTATTCCCAAATAAATAAAAACACTTTTAGCAATTTGATTCATTGTAATATCTACCACTCTCCCTTCAAATCCTATTTTTTCAGGTAAAATTGTAATAAAAAAATAAGCATAAACAGAAAAGAAAAGCACTTGAAAGATACTATTAAATGCCACTAAACCCGCAGCATATTCTGTATCGCCTTTTGCTAAATCATTCCAAACAATTACCATTGCTATACAACGTGCTAATCCAATTAAAATCAATCCTGTCATGTAGTGTGGATAATCGTGCAGAAATACGATTGCAAGAATAAACATTAAAACAGGTCCGATTAACCAGTTTTGAACCAAAGATAAAAGCAGTACTTTTCTATTTTTAAAAACATCTTTTAATTCTTCGTATTTAACCTTTGCCAAAGGTGGATACATCATTATAATTAATCCAATTGCAATTGGAATATTAGTTGTTCCTCTACTCATTCCTTCCCAAAACTTTGCAATATTTGGAAATAACCAACCGATAATTACACCTATCAACATTGCTAAAAATATCCAAAGAGTTAGGTATCTGTTGAGAAAGGAAAGCTTTTTAGTTTGAGGTTTCATATCATCTGGGTTTTATATAATTCAAGAAATGCATCACTAATTTCATCACGTACTCTGTAAAATTCACTTTGTATAAATTCATCTGTCCCTTTAGCTTTTGAAGGGTCATCAAATCCAATATGCAAACGAGTTTTAACCTTCCCAAGAAATGCAGGACAGTTTTCATTTGCATCTCCACAAACTGTTATTACAAAATCCCATTCTTCATTAATGTATTGTGCTACAAGTTTTGGTGAGTGCAAGCTAATATCAACATCAATTTCCGACATTACTTTTACAGCAGTTGAATTTACTTTTTCTGCAGGTTCTGTCCCTGCTGAAAACACTTGCAATTTTTTGTCAAATGATTGCAAAAGACCATGAGCCATTTGGCTACGGCAACTATTTCCTGTACATAAAATTAATATTTTCATTTTTTTATATTTGAAAAAATCCTTTAAATAATTTTTGAGCTAAATTCCAATTTTCTTGGTTTAAACAATATCTTATTTTTGGGATTTCAAATTCTCCCTGAATCAATCCTGCATCTCTTAATTCTTTTAGATGCTGAGAAAGTGTGGATTTTGCGATAGGTAAAATTTTACTCAAATCACCGCTATAGCAACATGCTTGCTGTGATAAAAACTTAAGAATGTAAACTCTAACAGGATGACCTAATGCTTTTGCAATTCTTGCTATTCTTTTATCTTCTTCTTTAAACATCAATTTTCTTTGTTCGCAATATTACGAACAACTTTCGTTTTGCACAAAGATATTGGCATTTATTTTAATATCGCAGTAAGGGTAAAAAAATCACTCATAATCTACCCCACTGCCCTTTTTCATATCTTTGTCTTTAATACTATTTCTCTTATCATAAAGTTTTTTACCTTTGGCAAGAGCAATCTCCAGTTTAGCAAAACCATAATCTGAAATAAAAATCTTTGTTGGAATAATAGTATAGCCTCTCTCCTTAAATTTAGTATTTAGCTTTTTTAGTTCACGTTTTTTTAATAATAATTTTCTATTTCGCTTAGGCTCATGATTATAAATATTCCCATGAGAATAAATTGCAATGTTCATATTTTTTACAAATAATTCATCATCAATAAAATCACAATACGCTTCTTTAATACTTACTTTACGTTTTCTAATAGATTTAATTTCCGTACCCCTTAATTGAAGTCCGGCAGTATAAGTATCATAAATAAAATATTCATACTTTGCTTTCTTATTCTCTATTTCAACGGTTTTTTTCATAAGATGCAAAATTACAATTTTGAATTCAATTTAGTAACTTCTTTTTATATACAATATCCCAAGCTATAAAGTCATTCTTCCATTCTCCCATTCTCCCATTCTCCCATTCTCCCATTCTCCCA
>JAYEOP010000082.1 GCA_034723125.1 Bacteroidota bacterium
ATTACTCATCCCGATTATTTAAAACAAATTAAAAAACTTTTTGATGAGGTAATTAAGGGAAATAAATCCGAGTTTGAAATTAAAAAAAAATGCATTAATAAAAGTGGAGTTATTATTGATGTATTTTTACGTGCCAAAACCATTACTCAAAAAGAAAATAAGTCTTCATTAATAATAGGCATTATTAGTGATATTACTGATACAGAAAAAATAAAAAAATCTCTACACGAAAGTGAAAATAGACTTTCAAAAATAATAGAAGCCTCAAATGATGGAATGTGGGATTGGGATTTAAAAACAGATAAGGTTTACTTTGATGACAGATATTACCAAATGGCAGGCTATGAACCTAATGAATTTCCACATGAGTTTAGCGAATTTTCAAAACGAGTTCATCCCGAAGATATTGATTCTGTGTTGAAAGCAGCAAATGATTATCTTAAAGGTAAATCAGAATATTTTAAAATAGAATTTCGCTTTAAGAAAAAAAATAACGATTGGCTTTGCATACAAGGAATAGGCAAAATTGTAGAATATGATAAAGATGGAAAACCATTACGTTTTATAGGAACTCATACTGATATAAGTAAACGTAAAAAGATTGAGGATAAACTTAAAGCAAGTGAAGAAAAATACCGTAGTTTTTTTAAAACCTCACAAGATTGTATTTTTATTTCTTCGGAGAAAGGAAAATGGATTGACATGAGTGATAGTGCTCCAGAATTTTTTGGGTATAGAAATAAAGAAGAATTAAAAAAAATAAATACTTATGATTTATATAAAACCGTATCCGATAGAGATACTCATATTAATGAAATGATCAAACAGGGTTTTACAAAAGAATACCCGATAGAGATGCTAAAGAAGGACGGAAGTGTAATCAATACACTTATAACTTCTGTTTTAATTAAAAATGAAAAGACTAATACCAGTGAATTTCAAGGTGTAATAAGAGATATTACTGAAAAGAAAAAAGTAGAAAAAAAATTAAAGGAAAATGAAAAATTCTTAAAAGAGCTTAATGCTACCAAAGATAGATTTTTCTCAATTATTGCTCATGATTTAAAAAGCCCTTTTAATTCCATACTTGGTTTTTTAGAAATAATAATTAATGAGTTTGATAATTTCAAAAAAGAAGAAATTTTACAAATGATTAAAAATGTTTCTCAAAGTAGTAACAATGCCTACAGACTTTTAAATAATCTTTTGGAATGGTCAAAAATTCAAAGGAACTCAATAGAGATTAATGCACAAGTTCAAAAAATAAATGATATTGTACAAAATAATATTTCTTTCTTTGAAGTGGAAGCAAATAAAAGAAAAATTACATTAATTAATAATGTAGATAAAACATCAATTGCTTTTTTTGATAAAAATACAATAGATACAGTTATCCGAAATTTAATTTCTAATGCCATAAATTTTACTCCTGAAAACGGGAAAGTTACAATATCTTCTCAATCAACCAATAATCACGTTGAAATTTCTGTCTCCGATACGGGAGTAGGAATGAAAAAAGAAAAAATTGATCTACTTTTTAGAATAGACAAAAATATTGCGTCACGTGGATTAAATGGACAAAAAGGTACAGGGCTTGGATTAATATTGTGTAATGAACTTGTTAAGAAAAACGAAGGAAATATTACTATTGAAAGTAAAGAAGGACAAGGAAGTAAATTTATCTTTACAGTCCCAAAAAGTTAAGGGGGCTTGCGTCCACTCCGAAAATGCATATATTTGAAATTGACGAAAAATATTACCACAGATTACACTGATTATCACATATTTAATTTTATATAAATCTGTGAATCTGTCTTTGACAGACGTAGTCTTACTTCAATTACACATAGCATGTCTTCAACAGACGAAGTCTGTGGCTATTTTCATTTTTACAACTTTTAGGAGTGGACTCATGCTTGAATTTATAATTATTCAAGGTTATACCAAATTAACATCAAAACACCCGATATAAATCATTTCTATTTCCCTTTTTTGTCGTTAAAAATTATTTCCGTAGCTATAGCTATGCAAAGAATTTTTGCCTAAAAAAAGAAAAATATAATTTAATTTATTTATCTGGCGTTTTGAAATTAAATTGGTATTATTCAAAAAATTGGCAATAATTTTGTTACTTTTGACGACACAAAAAATATATTAAAGCATGAAAAAAACAGGATTATTTATTCTAATTTTATTTTTAGCAACTATTGCACATTCTCAAAACTTCTCCGAAGGAATTATAACTTATAATATTTCTATTACAGGGAAAGATGCCGCTATGGTAAAAGGCATGATGCCAAACGAATATTTATTTTATTTAAAAGACGAAATGGTTCGCTTACATATTAATGGAGGAATGATGGGAACAATGTTCGGAGTTATCATTGTTGACCCTGAAACAAAAATTAGCTATATTTTACAAGAAGAAGAAAAAAAAGCATTAAAAATAAAATCTGAAAACAACGATGAAAACTCAAAAGAAAGTAAAAATGTTGTTGAAA
The DNA here is from genome assembly GCA_034723125.1 of Bacteroidota bacterium. Classification (NCBI taxonomy): domain Bacteria; kingdom Pseudomonadati; phylum Bacteroidota; species Bacteroidota bacterium. Next base: position 2,502 of record JAYEOP010000082.1, read on the forward strand.
ACATGAAAACAACAGAAATCATTGCCGGATACAAGTGTACTAAATATAAAATGACAACAAATCTTGAAGGAAAGGAGATTGTTACTTTTTATTGGGTTTCAAAAGATTTTAATGTGAAAATAAGTGATGTAAAAAATACTCCGGGAGTTTCACAATTTGCTATTGAAGGACTTGAAGGCTTCCCACTCAAAGTACAAACTTCAATAAACGAGCAAGGTACAAGCTTTGATTTTATTCTTGAGGTGGTGAAAATTGAAAAGAAAAAATTAAAAGATAGCATGTTTAAAGTACCTTCAGATTTTACAATAGAAGATTTTGATTTTTCAAGTTTTAAATAAAACAATTGAAACAACTAGTTTTAGGGTATCTTTTAAAAGAAATAAATGAATTCAATTAATAAACTATTACTTTTAATATTTATAATTTCCGCTACCACACTTCCAGAAAATATTTTTGCACAAAGAAATTCATCAAACTCTTATTACATTCGTTTTTCGGATAAAACTAACAGCCCTTTTTCTGTTGATAAACCTTTGGAGTTTTTATCTCAAAGAGCTATTGATAGAAGAGAAATGAAAAATATTTCAATAACTGAGCAAGATTTTCCTGTTAATCCATGGTATTTAGATAGTTTACAATCAAAAGGAGCAAAAATTCTTTTCACTACCAGATGGTTAAATGCAGCAACCATAAAAGTTGATACTTATTTGATTATAAAAGAAATTGAAAAGTTGCCTTTTGTACTAAATTCGGAAAAAGTATATAAACTAAGAAAGGATAATACAGAGATTCATTCAGCAGAAAGTAATTTAAGTGCTACTTCTAATGATTATTCTTTTTATGGAGCATCTTTCAGGCAAATTGAAATGCTTAACGGACACAAACTTCATGAAAAAGGTGTTAATGCCGAAGGTGTAGTAATAGCCGTAATTGATGCAGGATTTTATGATGTAGATTCCATGGAGGCATTTAAGTATTTGCATGAACATAATAGAATTTTAGCAACTCATGATTTTGTTACAGGAGATTCATCGGTTTATGAAGATCATTCTCATGGTATGATGGTTTTATCAGCAATGGGCGGAAGACTTTGGGGAAAACTTGTGGGCACTGCTCCCGAGGCTTCATTTATTTTGCTTAGATCAGAAAATGTTTATAGCGAATACATGATTGAAGAAGATGCATGGGTAGCCGCTGCTGAATTTGCTGATAGTGCCGGTGCTGACATTATCAATACTTCTCTAGGTTATTCTGTTTTTGATGATAGTGCAATGTGTCATAACTATTCGGATATGGATGGCAACTCAACGCGTATAAGTATTGCCGCAAATATCGCAACAACTAAAGGTGTTTTTGTTGTAAGTAGTGCAGGCAATGAAGGTGCATCAACATGGAAATACATAACTTCTCCTGCTGATGGCAATAAAGTTTTGGCGGTTGGAGCTGTGGATGAATTTGAACAAATTGTTCCTTTCAGCTCAAGAGGTCCCTCCTCTGATGGTGAAGTAAAACCTAATGTTTCTGCCATGGGATACAGAACTGCAGTAGCTTCTTTGCATGATGGATTTGTTGCATTTGTAAATGGAACATCTTTATCAGGTCCTGTTGTTACAGGATTGGTGGCATGTCTTATAGGTGCTTTTCCTGAGAAATCAAATTATGAAATAAAAGATATAATTGAAAAAAGTTCGCATCTGTATGCAACACCTAATGATTCCTTTGGCTATGGCATTCCTGATTTTGAAATGGCTTATGCAATGCTCAAACTCAAAGAAAATAAGAATGCTGAAGATTTAAAATTGCTAGAGCTATATCCTAATCCCTTTTTGAATGACATTTTAATTACTTTTTATTCAAAGCAGGATAACGAAATAAGCATTTCTATTTTTGATAATTTAGGACGATTCATGTATTTGAAAGAAATTGAAACAAATGCAAATTCTGTTGAGAAAATAAATATTAGCGGAAAATATTTTACTCAAAATGGCATTTATCATCTTCAAATTACTGATGGTAAAAATATAATTAACAAGATGATTCTTAAAATGTAGTTAATTAGTGTCTCTTAGAAAACTTTGCAAAATTAAAAAAAATAGATAGCTCTCTAAGAAGCACTAATTATAGGCTCTATGTTAAATACAGTGGGTAATCAAATTTGCCACAGACTTCGTCTGTCGAAGACATGCAAAAAGTAAAGACTACGTCTGTCAAAGACAGATTCACAGATTACAAAATTACTCTTTTTGTAATTAGTGCTTATAAGAAAACTCATTATTTGCCTAGCTGTACCCCTTAAATCCCCTAAAGGGGAAAACCAAACTCACTGAGTCTGATGGCATCTTCTTTAGGGGACAAAGGGGTGAACATACGATCTGTAAAATTTTCTTTAGTTTTCTAACGAGGTATTAATGAATTTTAATCTGTGAATCTGT
>JAYEOP010000083.1 GCA_034723125.1 Bacteroidota bacterium
GACTGAGGACTGTTTTTGACTACCTCTGCTAAAAAGCCCGAGATTGTCGCGGTCGTACCTCCCTCACAATGACGATTTTATGGGTTGTTGTTGTAGGAATTGTTTATTTGTTTATCTGTTTATTTGGAATTTGACTGCGAACTGTTGACTGTTTTTGACTGCTGACTGGAGACTGCCGACTGCGGACTGGTAATTTGTTTATTCGTAACACATAACTCTAAGTACTTTAGGCACTTTAAGTACTCTAAGTACTTCTTCTTGTTTATTCGGAATTTGACTGTTGACTGAGGACTGTTTTTGACTGCCGACTGTGGACTGAAGACTGAGGACTGTTCTTGACTGTGGACTACTTACTGCCAACTTCTTACAAAAGGTAAATCCCATCTTTTTCTATGCGAATAATTTTTTGTTTGTAAAGTGAGCCAATTGATTTTTTAAAAGTTTTTTTACTCATTTCCAAAACAGATTTTATTTGGATAGGATCACTTTTATCGTTTAGTGCCAAAAAACCTTTGTTATTTTCCAATTCCAAAAGTATTTTTTTTGCATTTGGTTCAATGTTCTCGTAACCTTGTTTTTGTATGCTTACATCTATTTTATTATCTTCTCTGATATTTTTGACAAAACCCTGAAGCTTCTCTCCTACTTTAATTTTTTTAAATATTTCATTGTGATAAATCAAACCGATGTGCAGACTGTTGATAATTACATTTACTCCAAGGTCAGTTTTTTCAAAAACAAGCAATTCTATTTTTTCGTTAATTTCTACTGTTATCTTTTCATTATCACAATACTTTTTTATTTTAGTTGAAGCCGCAAGTCTGCCTGTTTTTTCATCTAAAAATAAATAAACGACAATCAATTCGTCTTTTTGCATCCTTGTATTTTGTTCTGAAAAAGGGAGAAGCAGGTCTTTTTCTAATCCCCAATCAAGAAAAGCACCAAATTTATTAACTTCTTTTACTTGCAAACAAGCAAATTCATTGAGTTTTATTTTTGGTTCCAGTGTAGTAGCAACTATTCTGTCTTCCGAATCTTTGTAAATAAAAACATCAATTTCATCATCAACCTCAATGTTTTCAGGAACATATTTGTTTGGCAAAAGAACATCATTGCCTTCATTATCACCAAGATAAACGCCTACGCTTTTGTGCCTAAGAACTTTAAGAACATTATTTTTCCCTATTTCTATCATGAGTTTTTTAATTTATGTTATGCAATTCCGTCATCCTTTCTCTTGTATCCTGTATCTTGTATCTTGTATCCTGTATCTTGCATCTTAAACTATTTCACAACAATCTTTTCTGTTTTTAAAATTCCTTCTCCGCTTACTTTTACAAAATAAATTCCTTTATTTAAAGATGAAACATCAATTACTTCCGATGAATGCTTTTTGGAATTATTAATAAGTTTTGAAAGAACTTTTTTTCCTTGTAAATCAAAAATTTCCAATGATATTGTTTTTACTTTAAAGCCGTTTGTTTCAATATTAAGTTCTTTATCAGCAGGATTTGGCCATGCAGAAATAAAGATGCTTCTCGATAATTCATCCAGTGAATTTGTTTCGTAAGCAACAGTAAAATCATAAATTATACTTCTTCCAAAATCATTTTGAAAAGTTTTCAAAGTTTGTCCTGTGTTTACATCCCTTAACCTAAGGTAGCCACTTCCTGAGCTAGGACGTGCCCAAAATGAAAGACCGTCATTATCTCCATCAAGTAATTCATAGGTGTAACATCCGTCAGGCAAATCAATTGTATCAAGATAAACTTTTGTATTTTCCAAATTAGTTCGGGAGAAAACTATATTTCCATCTTTATCTTTTATTGTAAATGAATTTGTAAAAGCACGTTTGTTTGTTTTCAATTGGAAAATAAATTTTTCAGTAAAAACATCCGGAATGTTGTATTCTCTTTCGCAAATATTATTGTTTGAATATTCGTCAGTACCTCCATTAGGTTTAGAAATTTCTACATGAAAAATGTTTTTTTCTTCATCTGTTTCCCAAAATTCCACTCCGGGAATAGGAAGATGTATTGTGTCGGCTTCCATAAAATCAAGTTCACCTGTCCATTCATAACTTTCACTATCACCACCTTTTACATAAAAATCAAAAGTAAGTGAGGTAAGCTTCTGTTTTCCTGTATTTTTTATTACAACTTTTGGCAAACTACAAATAGGATTTATCCTGTTGTAAAGCTCATTTTTATTGGGAGAAATAACTTCAACAATAGAAGCATCAAGATTAAAATTTGGCTCATCATAAGAAATTAATTGAACAGTAACCCAATAATTACCACTTTCTCCGCTTTTATATGCTTGCATTCCATAGTCAATTGAAGCTGTTTCACCTGGATTTACAAGATGTGAAATATCCCAATTAAAAGTTTTGGCAAAACTTCCTGGGCACCATCCTGCACGGTCATAAATCCATGTTCCACCTTGAGGATAAACGGGATTTTCGGCACATTCTTTCCAATTCAACCACTCAAATTCTTTAGTTCCGTTTATTTTTAAATTAAAGTATTTAGGACAAAATTCCGAGCAGTTGCTTACACTTCCCATCCCGTGTCCTGTAGCTCTTGTTTTAATAATATATTGTGATGCATTTGGATTCAGCTTTACATCAACTGCCGGCAATGCAATATTATCGGCAATTTGTGTGTGCTGATAATTTCCACGCCAGATGGTTTTTAATTCAACAACATCTCTTGGAGGTGTTCCTTTTATCATCACAAATTTAAGGTCAATAAGTTCTTGTTGATTTCCAGCACTTATATCAACGGTATCGTGTAGCCAAGGCTTGTAATCTGTTACATCATAAATCCATGTAAAACCGTCTTTTCCAAGGTTTAGGTTAATGCCGTAAGGGGTTACATAATTTTGAATTTGATGAATTTTTGATTTATAACTATTCCTGAATATCTGATCAGCTTGTTTATATCCTGAAATTATTTTTTCACCATTAGGTTTAAATGTAAAAGTATTTCCTGCTTCCCATCCTATAAAAGTATCAATATTTGTTTGACCAATTCCACTTCCGCTAAAATCTTTTGAAAGTGATTTCTCAATAACCGATAGTTTTGAATTCATAATTGTATCGGCAGTTATAATTGAGTCAATATGAGAAATATAATTAGCTTGAACAAAAGTAACATTTGGTCTTTCCTTTGAAGTTTGTGAATTTTTTAATAATTCACTACCATTAAAGTTTCTCCACTGTGGAAGTCCTATCATTACTCCCTTAGTTTTGTTAGCTGAATTGTCTGTAAGCAAATATCCGTTTTCGGTATTCATCGGATAATAAACAAGCAAGCTTGAATAATTAGGATGTAAATTATCTAATTCTTTATACATCCAATTATTTATTTCAGTCTCACTAACAGCAGTATTCCATATTCTAACATCATCAAAATCTGCTTTTAAACCCGAGACAGAAGCAATTGTTAAAGGCATATCACTTGTAAATGTTGTTGTAGGAATGCTTCCATTATAGGTTAAATTAATTTCCACACCATTTACAAAAAGCCTGAGTTTTTCGGCATTTGTTGATTTTGTACCGTCATAAGTTACAGCAAGATGTGTCCATTCATCAAGTTTAATGACATCGTTTTTATATCCGTAAGTATTGTTGGGATTTCTCATTATGCAATACAAACTTCCTTTTTTGGAGCCTGTTTGAATAGAAATTTTCCCTGCCTTAGTTAATATACTTTTCCATGATTTCCATTCGTGAATATTTACCCATGTTTCAAATGTATAAGCTGTTGTACCGTCAAGTTCATCAATATCACCACAATTTACATAATCATTTTCACCATCAAAAGACAAATATGAATCTTCGGTTGAAGTGCTTATGCAAGAGTTAAAACTTGTTGTATCTCCCATTACGGTATTATCACTTCCTGCATTTGCATTTGTAAAACTAATTTCTACAATTATATTATCAGAACCATTCCAGCTAAATGCATTAAAAAAGTTTATGCTATTTAATCCAGTATTTTGAAAACTTGAATTTTTAAAATAAACTTTTGTAAAACCTTCGGTTTCAATTTTGTCTAAAGCTGTTAATGAAGTATGTTTTATTTTTATTGAAAGATTATTAATTTCACTTCCTTGTGAAATAATATCAAACTTCATTTTATCAATATTTCCTGCTGTTAATCCTGCATTTAATAATTCTGATGCTGTCCATAGATATTGTGTTTTGCTTCTTGTTTTATTTGTGTTAAATGGTAATATTTGAGTGGTTGTTCCTGAGGATAATGTATAATCATTTTCCGATTTTATAGTGTCATAAATAATTGTGTATTGATATTTTTGATAAATTGAATAAACAGCAGTGTTTGAAAAAAGAATTGAATCGGGAGCATTGTTTGTGCCTTTTACAAAAAATGGAGCATCAGTATTTTCGTATTCATAAAGGCGTGTAAAAGTAGAATAATCCCATTCTCCGCAAGCGTATTTGTCTTTGGTAGTTGCCGCATCGCATTTTAAGGTGTAGTACATCAATATTTTTTCAAAAGAAGCAGTATCAGAAGGAAAAACATACCAACCTCTTCTTTTTGTTATATCTTGAAAATCTAATGTTTGAACTATTGTTGTGTCTTGTGCATTTGATTTTTTATTGAATAAAAAAATAAATGCAAAACAAGTAAATATTGCAATAACACCTATTCTTAATGAGAAAATTTTTGTTTTCATAGTATTCTTATTAAAAAATGAATTTGATTTTGAATAGCAAATATGTACAAATATTTTGTATATTACTAATATTTATACCAAGTATATTTTTTGTTAATTATTATTTAGTGTCTCTAAGAAAACTCTGCAAAATTAGATTCCTATCTTTTTGCGATATTTTTATCTTTCTCAACTCACTGATGCTAAGGCATCGCCTCGTCTCAAAAAATAAAAATCTCATCAAAAA
>JAYEOP010000084.1 GCA_034723125.1 Bacteroidota bacterium
TTACTTTATTATTGATTATAAATGCATTAATACTCACATCTTTCTATCTACATTTTTTTTACCTTTGCAATCTAATTTTTCTTTATTTAAACTAAAAACGTAATATATTGACAGTTAAAGTAGAAAATTTAACAAAAGTTTACGGAGACCAAAAAGCAATTGATAACATTTCCTTTGAAGTGGTAAAAGGTGATATTGTGGGATTTTTAGGACCAAATGGTGCTGGAAAATCAACAACAATGAAAATAATTTCATGCTACACTCTTCCAACCTCAGGCATTGCTTACGTTAATGACTACAATATTTTTGAAACTTCAATTCAACAAAGAAAACAAATCGGTTATTTACCTGAAAACAATCCCCTTTACGAAACAATGTATATCAAAGAGTTCCTGCTATTCATTGCACGAATTCAAGGATTGACAAAAGGTAATAACAAAAGAATAGATGAATTAATTTCCCTAACAGGATTGGAAAGTGAAAAAAAGAAAAAAATAAGTGAATTGTCAAAAGGTTACAGGCAACGAGTAGGACTTGCTCAGGCATTGATTCATGACCCTGAAGTATTACTTCTCGATGAGCCTACCTCCGGTTTAGACCCAAATCAAGTAATTGACATCAGGAATCTTATAAAGGAAATTGGAAAAACAAAAACCATCATTTTATCTTCCCACATTATGCAAGAAGTACAAGCAATGTGCAACAGAGTGATAATTATTAACAAAGGGAAAATAATTGCTGATGACAAAACCGATGTTCTTTTGAGCAAAGTAAGTACAAAAAACACATTTAAAGTAAAATTTAAGAACATAGTAAAAGAAGCTGAAATTCAGGATATTTCCGGAGTAGAACAAATCCACAGTAATGGAGAATATTGGGAAATAGCTTCTAAAGATGATGATATTAATGAGCAACTATTTCATTTTGCAGTAAAGTCAAAAAATATAATTCTTGAAATGACTCGGAAAACTGAAAATCTTGAAAAAGTATTTCAAAAACTTACAATCAGCACTTCAAAAAATTAAAAAATGTTTGCAATATTTTTAAAAGAAATAAGAAGTTTTTTCAGTTCAATAATTGCCTATGTAGTTATATCTGTTTTCCTTATCGCAAACGGAATTTTCCTTTGGATAATCCCTGAAACAAGTATATTTGATTATGGATATTCAACACTAAATCAATTATTTGAAATCGCTCCTTGGGTTTTTCTATTTCTCATCCCCGCAATTACAATGAGGTTATTTGCCGAAGAAAGAAAGTCAGGAACATTTGAAATAATTCTTACAAAACCAGTTTCAGATTACAGCATTATTTTAGGGAAATACTTTGCAGGACTTGCTCTCGTAATTTTTTCATTACTCCCTACCCTACTCTATTTTATTACAGTTTATCTTTTATCATCACCCATAGGAAACATGGATATTGGCGGTACATGGGGATCTTATTTAGGATTATTTTTCCTTGGAGGAATTTACGTAGCAATAGGAGTATTTGCTTCATCAATAAATGACAATCAGATTATCTCTTTTATTATATCATTATTTTTATGTTTTTTCTTTTATACATTAATTGATATGTTGAGAACAGTAACAAACATTAGCCCTATTGATCCAGTACTTGATTATTTAAGTATCAACACACATTATATGTCAATAAGCCGAGGAGTAATTGATACAAGGGATATTGTCTATTTTATCAGTTCAATTGGGTTTTTTATTATTCTCACAAAAATGGTTATCGAAAAAAGGAAATGGTAAGCAAAAAAAATAAAATGAATACAATTAAAAAAATAAAATCCCAGTCTTTAACCCGTTTTCTATTACTGATTGCAATTATTGTTTTTATTAATATTTTTTCTCAGTACTATTTCAAACGCTTTGACTTAACAGAAGATAACAGATATTCTTTAAGTAATTCAACAAAAGAAATTATCAAATCACTTGAGGATGTTGTTTATGTAAAAATATATCTTGAAGGTGATTTACCTGCCGGATTCCGCAAGCTCAAAGAATCAACAAAAGAAATGCTTGATGAAATGATTGCTGTTGAAAACAAAAATATTGAATACCAATTTATCAATCCTTTTGAATCGGTTAATCTCAAAGAAAAAGATGAAATTATCAGACAATTATCAATAAAAGGACTTGAAGCTGTGAATCTTGAGGTAATGGAAGATAATCGTAAAATTCAAAAAATAATTTTCCCTTCCGCTTTAATTAGTTATAGAAACCATGAACTTCCATTAAAATTATTAAAACAACAAATTGGAGTTTCATCCCAACAGCAATTACATAACTCAATTGTTGGTCTTGAATTCGGAATTATAAGTACAATTAAAAAACTAACAACTGTTGATAGAAAAAACATAGCATTCATTTCAGGGCATGGAGAGTTAAACAAAGATGAAACAATTGATATTTTTAACACATTATCACATCAGTACAATGTTAAAAGAATAAATCTTCCAAAATATAAAGTAGGGATACTTGATAAATTTGATCTTATTATTATTGCAAAACCCGACTCCACATTTTCAGAATTGGAAAAATATAAAATTGACCAATTTGTAGTAAAAGGAGGAAAAGTAATTTGGTTTGTTGACAAACTACTTGCAGAAATTGACAGCCTTGCCAGAACAGGAGTTACTTCTACATTAGATTATCCTTTGAACCTTAACGACATGTTTTTCAAATACGGTATTCGTTTCAACAACAACCTTGTGCAAGATATTAACTGTCATCTTATTCCTGTTATGACAACAAAAGGACAACCTCAACGAGATTTCCGACCTTGGACTTTTTATCCTATTGCATTTCCAACATCAGAACATCCCATTGTTAACAATCTAAATGCAATTTGGTTTCGCTTTGCAAATTCAATAGACACCATTGGTTCAAACAAAATCAAAAAAACTGTTCTTTTACAAAGTTCCGATAAATCAAAATACGTAAACCACATTGCACGAATAAGTCTTCAACAAATCAATGAGCCAATAAATCCCAACCTTTTTTACAAAGGGCCACAGACTCTTGCCGTATTAGTTGAAGGTAAATTCACTTCACTTTTTAAAAACCGAATACCAAGAAAATTATTAGAATCAGGACAATACGGAGAATTCGTTGAAAAAGACAAGGGAACAAAAATGATATTTGTTTCTGATGGAGATATTATTAGAAATCAAATTAGCAGAGTGAAAGAAGAAAAATATCCACTGGGATACGACAGGTTTGCAAATCAAACATTTGGAAATAAAAACTTTGCATTAAATGCTGTTGACTATCTTCTTGATGGCTCAGGAATTATTAATTTAAGGACTAAACAATTCAAATTGCGTATTCTTAACAAAACAAAAATCAAAGAACAGAAATTAAAATGGCAAATCATAAACCTTGTTTTACCGATAATTTTCTTAATATTTTTTGGTTTGATATACAATATTTTAAAGAAAAGAAGATATACGAAATAACAACAAAAACTAATGAGTAAAAGAACAAAGAAAAAAAATATCATAAACTTAGTTAGCCTTGCCGTAATAATAATTGCTACCGTACTGGTTTTAAAAGAAAACAATAATAAAGGAACAATTCCTGAAAACATAAGTAACTTTGCAATTGAAGATACATCAAAAATCACAAAAATATTTATTGCAGATATGCAGGGAAAATCTATAACTTTAGAAAGAATTAACAACAACTGGAAAGTAAATGGCAAATACAAAGCTAACTTAAACCGAATAAATTTAATGCTTAGCCTATTGAACAACCTTGAAGTAAAAAGCCCAACTTCCGAATCGGCAAAAGATAATGTTATTAAAGAAATGGCGACACAAGCCGAAAAAATTGAAATTTATCAAGGAACAGAAAAACCTTCAAAAGTAATTTACGTAGGCGGTTCAACTCAAAATCTTGAAGGAACATACATGGCTCTTGACCGTGGGAAAAGAAAAGAAAAGATACCATTTGTAGTACACGACCCAACTTTTAGAGGATATTTGTCAGACGGATATTTTTATACAGAAGAAAATGAATGGAGAACAAAGGAAGTTTTTACCTTTGACCCTACTCAAATTAGCAAAGTAAAAGTCAGATATCTTTTTTCAAAAGAGAATTCATTTAATTTAACAATTGATAAAAACAATAAATTTCTATTCAGTGATTTTAATGACAAAAAATGTCCTTCACAAGAAATTGATACTAAACTTATCAAAAAATTTTTAATGGGGTTTTCAGACCTTCAATTTATAACTATTGACAAATATATCAAAAAAAATGTAAAAGACTCAATACTGCATGTACGCCCGATAGCAAGCATTTATGTAGAAAACACAAAAGGCTATTCTCAACAACTTAATATTTATTACAAACCATCAAACAGAAAAACAAGAGTAGAAATTGAGGGAGGTTTTGACAAAGAAAGATACTATGGAATTATTAAAAACAGACCTAATGATATTGTCATTTTACAAACATTAAGGTTAAATCGAATTTTGTGGAAATTTGAAGATTTTAAAATCAAAAAATAAAGTATATTTGCACACTAAGATAAACATTTATTAAAATTAAGTTTTAAATATTACGAACTATGAAATTTATTGCATCAACAACTACCCTATTAAAACAACTTCTAATTATAAACGGAGTTATTAGTTCAAAGGTAGTAATTCCTATTCTCGAATATTTTCTCTTTGAAATTGAAAACGGGAAATTACGAATTGTTGGAACCGACCTTGAAGTTTCAATGCAAGGCACTATCCCCGTTGAATCAAAAGAAAACGGGAAAATTGCTGTTCCTGCGAGTAAAATTATTGAGATTTTAAAATCTTTGCCTGAGCAACCAATAACCTTTACAATAAACGAAAAAAACAATTCTATTGAGCTTAGCTCCGAGAATGGTAAATACAAAATCAGTGGTGAAGTTGCAGAAGACTTTCCAAAATTCCCCACAATTGAAGATGCCAAAGTATTTGAACTTCCTGCAGAAATTCTTGAAAGTGCTATTTCCAAAACAATTCATGGAATTGGAACAGACGAACTTAAGCCTGCCTTAACAGGATTATTTATTGAACTTGACGATGAGAAAATAAAATTTGTTTCAACAGATGGAAACAAACTTGTACAATACACCAGAACAGATATTACACTTGATGATACAGTATCAATCATTTTACCTAAGAAAGCACTAAATGTTTTGAAAACATCAATAACAACTGATGATGAAAAAGTAACTGTTGAATTCAATAATGTAAATGCACTTTTCTCTTTAGGAAACCAAAAAATTGTTTGCCGATTGATTGATGAAAAATTTCCCGATTACAACTCTGCAATTCCAATTGACCTTCCAAATATTTTAAGAATAGACAAATACAATTTAATAGATGCCTTAAAAAGAACTCAGATTTTTGCTGACAAATCAACTTATGAAGTAATTTTTAAAATTACAGGAAACGATTTACAGTTGGAATCTCAAGATATTGATTATTCAAATGAAGCAAACGAAAGACTTACATGTGAATACGATGGTATAAATATAGAAATTGGATTTAGTGCTCGTTTTTTAATTGAAATGGTTTCAAACATTGATTCCCAAGAAGTAGTTCTATCATTATCATCAAAGAAAAGACCCGGCACAATAACACCTGCTGAGCCAAATGAAAATGAAGAATTATTAATGTTGCTTATGCCTATTGTTGTTAAAGAATCTGATGAAGATGAAGATGATGATAAACAAGAGAATAATGAGGAATAATTAAAAAGCAATTAACACATTAAAAAAAAATAAATTTTCAAAAATAATTCATGAAATCGTACCTAATCAAAAATGCAAAAATTATTGATTCGGCTAAGATATTTTTTGGAGATATTTTTATCAAGAATAAAAGAATTGAAAAAATATTACCATCTATTTCAAATATCAAAGAAAATTTTATAGAAATAAATGCAGAAAATAAAACAGTAATTCCGGGAGTTATTGATGATCATGTTCATTTTCGTGAGCCGGGATTAACACACAAAGGAAATATTAACAGCGAATCGAAAGCAGCATTAGCAGGAGGCGTTACCTCAATTATGGAAATGCCTAATACAAAACCTCAAACAACAACTATCACTGAGCTGAATAATAAATTCGATTTAGCATCAAAACAATCTTATTGCAATTATTCCTTTTATCTTGGTGCAACAGACACAAATCTTGATGAATTAAAAAAAATTAACAGCAGTGAAACTTGCGGAGTAAAAATATTTCTTGGCTCCTCTACAGGAAATATGCTAATAGATAATGTTGAAATCCTATCAAAAATATTTTCAAACATATCACTTTTAAAGGCTGTTCATGCAGAAAAAGATGAAATTATAAACAGCAACCTAGAAAAAATAAAAAAACAATTCGGTGAAGATATTCCAATAAAATATCACTCAAAAATAAGAAGCGAAGAAGCTTGTTTTGCTTCATCTGAATTTGCAATAAATCTGGCAAAAAAATTTAATTCAAGACTTCACATTCTTCATTTATCAACAGAAAAAGAAGTTGAACTTCTTGACAATCAGACCCCTTTAAAAGAAAAGCTAATCACTGCAGAAGCATGTGTTCATCATCTTTGGTTTGATGAAAATGATTATGATAAATACGGCACACGCATTAAATGGAATCCTGCAATAAAAAATAAAAAAGATAAAGATGCTCTTTTGCAAGCAGTGATAAACAACAAAATAGATGTTATTGCTACCGACCACGCACCACACACAATTGAAGAGAAACAAAACTCTTACTTAAAAGCACCCTCAGGCGGTCCGCTAATACAACATTCGCTTACTGCAATGCTCGAACTATATTCACAAGGAAAAATAAGCCTTGAAAAAATAGTTGAAAAAATGTGCCATAGCCCTGCAGATATTTTTAACATTAACAATAGAGGATATCTAAAAGAAGGATATTGGGCTGACCTTGTGATAATTGACACAAACTTACCATGGATAGTAAAAAAAGAAAATATACTTTACAAATGTGCATGGTCGCCTTTTGAAAATACAAAATTTAATTCAAAAGTTACTCACACTTTTATAAATGGAAATCTTGCTTTTGAAAATGAAAAATTCAATAATTTTACTCCGGGAATGAAATTAAAATTTAATAGAAAAAATTATTAAGATAATAAATTTTCATATTTTATGAATTAATATTATCTTTGATATTTAATAAAAGAAGGAAACACTAATTATGAAAAAATATATAATCTCCGAAAATCTTTTAGACAAAAGCATAGCTACGTTTAATTATCTTGTTGATAACATAAAAAGAAATTATGAATCTCAAACCACTGATTTTGATTCATTTAAAATCAATCTTCTTCAATCATTAATTTTTGAATCACTACAATCAGTAATTGAAACAAATAAAAAATCTGATGAAAAATATTCAAGAAATATTGCTTTGTTTAAAACAGATATTCATGAAAAAATAATACCTCTTTTTCTGGAGATAAAATATTATGGAAAAACACACGGTATTACTCCCGACCTTAACGAAACTTATATTTACGACCATTGCATAAAAGCTCTTGAGAAAATTTTAACACCCAAAAATGCCGAGCTTTTAAAATCATCTCTTTTAATAGCCAGAAATGAGAAAGGTGGAACAGAAGATAAAAACTTTCTTGAAAAGTGGCACATAGCAAATCTTTTAAAAATTGCGAAATCAGACGGAGTATATGATGCAGAAGAAAGAAGATTTCTTGATAATAAAGCAAGAAAATACAAAGTAAACTTAAGAGAAGTTGAAGATTTGGTAGATACTGATAGTAAGCTTCAATTGCCACAAGATCAATTTCGTAAGATAGAATATTTTATTGATGTTGTACTTATGATGGCAGCAGATAAAGAAATTCACGAAAACGAAAGACAACAATGCCTGAGAGTAGGCAAAGCACTGGGATTTCCTGAAAGCAAAATTGAAGAGGCTTTAAATGCTTTTACTAATCGCTTTTCAAAAGGACTTCCTGCGATAACTGCTGTTCCTGATGTAATAATTATTTTGAAGGAAGAATAAAACAAATCTGTTTTTTTAAAAATAAGTCCACTCTATAAAGTCTTAAAATGATTTTCAGCTCCTTTCTGCCCCAAGCCCTAAAGGGAGAAGTAGCTGAAAATCAGGCCTTTCTTTAGGGAATGGAGCAATTCCTGATTTTCAAAACCTACACTCATTACTTTTTAGAGTGGACTCAAAAATACTAAATCAAAAAAAACACTTCATTAAATTCGAAGCATTTATTTTTTTACAATGCCTTAGGCAATTTTATATTTTTATTTCTACTGTTATAAGCAAAGCTTTTTACTAAAGGGGGGTTCTACAAATACATTTCTTTTAAGAAACAAAGATAATGAATAAGATGCAAGGCATAAATTTTTCTGAATAGCATTAGCTATTGAGAAAAATTTTAACGCAGTCAGATTGTTTATTATCTTTGTTCCCAAAGGGTTTTCAGAGTTTTTCATATACTTCTTCAAAACTTTTTACATTATCCCGATTTGCATCAAAATTTTTCATTGTCTATAAAAAACTCTGAGAATCTTAATGCGAATGTATTTATAGAACCCCCCTTAAAAACAACAATAATTTAATTATTGGTGAGTTTACTTTTGAAAGCTGAAAATAAGGTATTTGCTTTGCTCCAAATCTTCTAAAAGATTGCTCCACTCCCTCTATCATACTTCCACAAAAATCAAAAGACTTAGTTTTTGAAGTAACAAATTTTATAATTTCATAAATTAGTAATGATGCAGAACCACTTTTTTTAAAATCTGGGTCAATGGTACTTACCAAGTTATAAGCAGATTCATTATCCCAAATAAAAAATATTGCACTATGAATATCATCATTTTTATCATAGCAAAAAATTGTTCTTCCTGCATTGTTTTTATAACAAGCCTGATAAATTTTATTGAATTCCGAAAATGAATATTTTATTTTTTGTTCTTCTTTTTCTAAACTCTTTTTGTGGTGTTTGTAAAATTCATCAGCAGAAATATCAAATCCTATTTTTACAACTTTCTCCGCTTTTCTTATATTTTTTTGTTTAGAATAATCAAAATTATTAAAAACATTTTCAACATTTGAAATATTTTCAATCAAATAGGTATATTTCGTAAACTGCTTAAAACCATTCCAATAAAAAGGAAGCCAATTAGTTATTGAATAATCAAAAGCCTGAACAAACCACTGCAAATGTGCTAAGGATTCGATTAACTCTGATAAAATTTTCTTTTCAAAACTAATCTTTTTTGAATGGGATAAGCCATCAGGATATTTTATCCATGGTCCGAGTTTTTGAGTAAACATTGGCAAACGTGAAATCCTATATCCTACTTTAACTACATTCTCAAAAGGAAGTGAAGCGATAATTTCATTGTTTTGTTCCACAATTGCAACATCCCAATTCTCCTTACCACAAACAGCATCAAGCCACCAATCAGTTGAAAAAACAGTAATGCTTTCTTCATTCTTACACAATTCTCGATATTTATCCTTTGTATTCAAAATTACTTCAGTTTATCAATAATTTTATTAAAAACATCTTTCCATCCTTCCCATCCGAATGATTCTCCCAAGCTACTGTTGTGCCACAATAATACAAAATTTCCATTTACTTTTTTACATTCTTCAATAATTCTCTCCACTGATTCAACTGCCTCTTGTGGCGAATAATCCAGATAATTTTTCAAAGTTGCATCCATTACCATTGTTGGATGAATCATTAAATTTGTTATTCGATTTTCTACAAGATTGAACCACGGGAAAGTAACAGCTATAAAATTTTTAAAGCCCACATTACTAATCATTGAGCTTGTAAATTCATGTTCAATACCAATATCATCAAGATATTCAAAAGTTTGTGGCAATTGATAACGCAAAAAATGCTGGCGTGAATAAAACACTTTTTTGTTTAAAATCTTTTCTAACTCCTTCTTTTCAAACTCCAATAATTCTTTATCTTTATAGCTATTGTAGGATGGATGAATTCCAATTTTACAACCTTTTTCAGAAATTTCATTAATTAGCTTTCTTAAATATTTGTTTTTCAATGTAAATCTTTCATCATATTTTGAATTACCTGATATCAAAAAGAAAAATGTAGTTTTTTCGGCAGGGCATTTTTTAAAAATAAAATCATAAACATCAAAAGGGTCAACTCCACTCGCAACTGCTTTAAATCTATTTTTAAAATTTTTAAAATCAAACTTTAATATATCTTTGATAAAACCTATATATGTATAAAAGCCTTTATTCAAATAAGCCCAAGGCTGATCAACATCAAAAGTAAAGTCATAACTAAATTTTGTTTTTTCTCTTTTTAGCTCAGGGAATTTCTCTTTCAATTTTGTCCACAAAAATTCAGCATAAATATTTATAAGTGGCTTTCGGTACCATTTATTTTGATAAACCTTAATAGCACTCTCATTATATCTGTCATGTTCGTCCAATTCAGCTTTCAAATATTTTTCATATTCGGTAATAAGATAAAAAGAAGCAGAAAAAAGATCAAAATCAATATCGTAGTTTTCATTTTTTAAAAAAAATAATCTTGGAAAAACATCATCTACAGTTTCAAAATCTATTTCAAATAATTTATTCTTATTCAAAAATGAAGCATTAGGAATATTGACAGATAATGTTTCTATTTCATTTGAATAATTAATATGAATTGTTAGATTGTTTTTCTTTAAATCAAAGTCTTTTTTTTCAATAATCTGATAATCTGCTTTAAGAATATATTCAAATAATATTTTAGAAATATATTCAAAACGGCTATTAATTTTATCAATCAGTATATTAACCATAAAATAATTATTGCTAAATAAATTCAAAGTTCATAAATTTAACATTTATAATGTAATTTTGTTGCAAATAAATGTATCAATAATTTATTATTATCAATAAATTTTTACAAAAATGAGTTTTTTCAACAATATATTTGATAAGAATGCACTAGGGAAAGAAGAATATAACATCCCCACAACCACCGACATGCACTCACATTTGATACCTGGTATTGATGATGGTTCACATAGCCTTAATGAATCAATTTATCTTATCAAATATTTAAAAAAATTAGGATACAAAAAGCTAATTACCACACCACACATCATGAGTGATTTTTATAAAAACACTCCAGAAAATATTCGTTCGGGATTAGACAAACTCAAAAAGGAATTAATAAAGGAAAACATTGAAATTGAAATTGAAATCGCTGCTGAATATTATATTGATGATATTTTTTTAAAAAAGATTGAAAATGAAGATTTACTTACTTTTGGAGACAACTATGTTTTAATTGAAACCAATTTATTAAATTATTCAAAATTATTGCGTGAAGCTATTTGGGAATTATCCTTAAAAAAATACAAGCCTGTTTTTGCTCATGTAGAACGCTATGCATATTTCCGTGATAATTTTGAACTCTATCATGAACTTAAAGAAATGAATGTTTTGTATCAAATTAATCTTGCATCTCTTGCTGGATTTTATACAAAAGCGGTAAAAAAAATAGCAGAAAGATTAATTGAAGAAAATCTTGTAGATTTCATTGGAACAGATGCACACCACAAAGAATATTTAGATGCAACTCAAAAGGCAAGATACAACCCTATAATGAAAAAACTTGCAGAAGCTAAATTGCTTAATGGGGAGTTGTAGAGGGAAATAAAATTAAAAAAAAGATTAAATCCCAACCACTTATTATTTGGTATCTGCAAAATTAAAGGACAATAAAACATAGACGAAAAAATTCTGACACCAAAAGAAATAAAACTGCAACAATTAAAAAGAAATAAAAAAACACAATACCCAGACGAGTAGATGCTTAAAACTACTGCAATACACAGTGCAACTTTTACCTACCTGCACAAAGCTAAGGTTTTTAAAAAAAAATAGCAGAAAGATTAAGTTACCTTTATTTCCTATTTCCCTTTGTGTCTCTATTTCTTATACTTGTAATGCCCGATTATTCTGTAATCAAATAAAATATCTTCAATTACCTGCCCAGCCCCAATATTATGAACAATCAAATTTCGCTTGCCGTCTCTTGATTTTTTATTAATCACAATTCCAATATGGGTTATTCCACCGCCCAAGTTCCAGCAAACAATATCTCCTGAATTATAATCATCCGAATTGTCAGTTATTTTCAGAGTTTTTCCATGTCGTTCAAAAAATTTCATTAAATTGGGAACTCTTCTATGGTCAATATTTTTATCGGTTGTTTTTAGTCCCCAATTTTGAGGATATTTATCAAAATTGATAGCCATATCCTCATGAACTTCTTTTTGAAGATCAATCCCAACTTTCCTGTATGCTCTGATTACAACATCAGTACACACACCTTTATCTTTTGGAACATCTCCATTCGGGTAGTCAATAGAAAAATAGCTTGGATCGTAATTTACTTTATCACAAGTAAGAGTTATTGTGGAATCAACAAAATTTTTATAAAAAGAATCTTGGCAAAAGGTATTAGTCCATGAAAATAAAACCAGAGAAATTAATATAATCAGTATTTTTTTCATTTGTGAATTAATTACTTTTAAAAAAATCCGTGTAAGCATAACTTAAAAATAACGGATTTTTCAGAATACTATTTCTCTGCTATTGCAAAAAGGTCAAAGCAATAATTATCAGCATCTTTTAGAAAATAATCTTTTACAGAAACATCGTTCACTTCAGTAATATTTTTATTCATCAGTTTCTTTCTGTTCATCCTGTTAAGTATATCATAAGGAATTTGCAGTAGCTTTCTTGGTAAATTATATTGTAAATTTAAAATATCAAAACGAGTAATTTTTTCAACAGACTTTTTATTTTCCTCAAAATAGTTCATGGTTTTTTCATTTCCAAAAACACCTTTAAGCTCCGTTTTATTAAAATATTTTGACAAAAGAGAATGAAATTCCTGATGAGTATATTCCCTGATATGCCATGGATTTCTAGTTAATGACATTTTAATATTGGGAGTTGTAAGAATCACTTTTCCACTCGGTTTTAATACTCTATGAATTTCTTTTACAAACAGCCTATCATTTTTTATATGTTCAATTACCTGAAAACTCACAACAAAGTCAACAGAATTATCAGGGATATTTACAATTGGTGGAACATTTTGTTTGTGAAATTGAAAATTTTCAACACCAATATTTTTCTCAATAATTTCGGAAGAGTACTTATCAATAGCAATATATTTTTCAACCTTGGGTGCTAAAATTTCAAAGCCGTAGCCCATTCCTGTACCAATTTCAAGCAATGTGCCACTGATTATTTCAGATGCTTCATGATAGGCAAAAAGGCTTCTTTGAAAAATAACATTATCAGAAGCTTCAACATTTGAAATACGCTCTGCTGTTTGAAGTAATTTCATACTTTAATTATTAGAAGCTCCCTAAAGAGTATATTTTGCTTGCAACCTTTGAAATTCATTAGTTACATTCTCTTGAAATTCATCAAGTGAAAAGCGTTGAGCAAGTTGAACAAGTACTTGTAAACCATAGAAATTACGTCTAATATCGTCATCAGCAGAAGATTGCAATTCCTTACTTAAAGTTGCAAAATAATCAAGGTTATTTGCAAAAAGTTCTGCAAGCCTTTCTGCTAATTCTTGACCTTTTTCTTTCTCATCTGCAAGAAAATATAATTCAGCAATTTGTACATCATTTATTGTATATGGCACCTGATATTCAGGTAATACTATTAAGCATTTATCAAGAAGCTTAACAACTTTTTCCTTTTCTCCTTTACTAATCAATTCTTTACCTAAGGTAGCAAATACATTTCTGTAATTTGTACAATGTCTTCTTGTTACACTTCCAATATAAACATCAGGATCTTCCAAATTTCCCCATTCAAATTTGTTCATTATGTTATCATACATGATTACAGGGTCAACTCTTCCTTGCTGTCCTCTTGAGGCACTTTTCTTTTCTTGCTTCGTTCTTTTAATGGGTACCAATCTGTAAGTCATTCCTTCTTGTTGAAAATAATTATGCATTCCCAAATATGTATCCATCCCTGATGTAATAGCAAAATAAATCGGACGTTCCCAGTTATTTTGTGCAATCATATCAAGTACCATCAAACTATTTTTCATCATATTGCTTTTCCCAACATTAAAGCTCACACTATCAACAATTCTGTTTTTAAGTTCTTCACGTACAACATTATTTTTTAGCACATAATTTTTATCAACAGGAATAAAAAATTTCTTTGTTGGATAATAATCCAATTTTGCCCCTGAATATGTTGAGACCTTTGTTCTTGGATTATCACTACCAATAAAATCAACAATTTCACCTATGTTGTAATATCTTTTTTTATCAATTTTAAATTGAGGATTTTCATAATACACAACATAATCTCTTGTTCCCTCAGGTATTTTATCAGGCGATAATGAAAATTTTATAGGAGGCGATTCATTTTGTTGTCTTCTTAATTGATCAACATACCAATCTGTCATCAATAATTGTAAATTAATAACTCTAACATCACTTCTTATACCTTCAACTTCCTGAACATACCAAAGAGGGTAAGTATCGTTATCCCCATTAGTAAATAAAATTGCATTAGGTGCACAGGATTCAAGATAATTTACACCATAATCTTTGGATGTAAACCTTCCCGACCTGTCATGATCATTATATTCTTGACTAGCCATGAGTACGGGTACAGCAAGAAGAGAAATAATTCCTACAACAATAGCGGCAGGTACAAGTTGCATTTTCTTTCTTAAATAATTTATTATGGAGAGTACTCCAATACCTATCCAAATGCTAAATGCATAAAAAGAACCCACTAAAGTATAATCCCTTTCACGTGGTTCAAATGGAGGAGAATTTTGATAAATAATCAGAAATATTCCTGTTAATAAAAAGAAAGAAAAGACAGTAATAGCATCTTTTTTATTTTGTTTAAAATGAAAGAACAAACCTAAAAGTCCAAAAATAAATGGTAGAAAATAAAGTTTGTTATTAGCCTTATTTATTTTTTGTTTATAAAGTATTTTTTCCTGTGAGCCAACAATTTTTTCATCAATAAAATCAATACCACTAAGCCAGTTACCATGCAAAAAGCCACTTGCAACTGCACTACCATGTCCTTGATAATCATTTTGTCTTCCAATAAAATTCCATGCAAAATACCGCCAATACATGTGCCCCAGCTGGTACTTAAAAAAATATTTTAAGTTATTTGCCATTGTCGGTTTTTTCTGTTCTTTAGTCATTCCCGACCAAGTCCTGTAAGCATCTAATCTATCTCCCCTTGTATCACTCATTCGAGGAAAAAACATTTTGTCTTCTGACTTATAAGTGGCTTTTCTTTTATACATCAGAAACTCATATTTGCCATTCTTTTTAGTGTATAGTTTACGTCCCTCTGCACTACCCTCAATATCTGAAGTAAATTGAGGTCCGTAAAAAATAGCTCTTTGACCATACTGCTCACGATTTATGTAACCTTGCATATTAAAAATATTATCAGGATTACTATAATCAATTGGAGTATTAGCATTTGAACGAATTGCTACCATTGTGTATGACGAAAACCCAAGAGAAACAACAACTAAGGATATAAAAATAGTATTGAGAATTACCTTTCCTTTTATTGTTGTTCGATAAATACCATAAGCTAATCCTCCAAAAATAAGAATTAAAGTAAATATTACTCCCGACCAATATGGCAATCCTAATGAATTGACAAATAAAATTTCAAATTTTGAAGCAATAGCAGGAATCCATTTAATTATTCCCACATTTATTACCATCAAAATTAGCATACCTACTAAAAAAGCTACAATAACACCTCTTGCAGTAATTTTTTCATATTTTCTAAAATAATAAACTAGTGCAAGAACAGGTATTACCAATAAACTTAAAAGGTGAACACCAATAGAAATACCTGCAAGGAAAAATATTAAAATAAACCATCTTAAATTTCTTGGTTGATCAGCTCTTCTTTCCCATTTCAATATTAGCCAAAATACAGATGCAGTAAAAAATGCAGACAAAGCATAAACCTCACCTTCAACTGCTGAGAACCAGAATGAATCGGAAAAAGTAAATGCTAAAGCTCCAACAATTGATGCTGCAAAAACAGAAATATATTCACCTTGTGAAATAGATTTAAGGTTTTTAACCATTATTTTTCTAGCAAGTAATGAAATAGACCAAAAAAGGAATAAAATTGTAAAAGCACTAAATATTGCTGAAGCAGCATTCATAATTACAGGAACAGCTTCAGGGTTAGGTGCAAAAAGCAAAAAGAAACGATGGAGCATTAAGAAAAAAGGAGCTCCGGGAGGATGAACTACTTCTAGCTTATACGAACCGGCAATAAATTCGCCACAATCCCATAAGTTAACAGTTGGCTCAATCGTTGATAAATAAACGGCTGCGGCAATAATAAAAACCACCCATCCAATAATATTGTTTAAAAAATTAAATCGTTTTTCATCCATTGTTTGTTGTAATTTAATATTAATTTAATTCCCGCAAAGATAAAATTTTAAAACGAATGCTTGCAGTAGCATACGAAAAAAATCAAAATCTTGTGAAATAAAAAAAAGCCTCATAAAAATAAATTTCTGAGGCTTTTTTAATTCATATAAAATAATTCTACTTTTCTTCTTTTTTAACGTCTTCTTCTCTTACAACATTAATTGGTATTTCAACCTCAACATCTTTACTAATTTTCACAAGAACTTTATATTCACCAATTTTGTCAATTTCATCAATAAATTTAATATTTCTTCTGTCAATTTCATGTCCTTTCTCTGCAAGAGCACGTGATATTTGAAGGTTTGTAATAGATCCGAATAATTTGCCGGTAGTACCAACCTTTACAGGAAGTTTTACACCTATTTTTTTCAATTCTGTAGCTGTTGCTTCTGCTTCTTTTCTTTCTTTCTCAAGTTTATGAGATGCTTGTCTCATATTTTCAGCAAGAATTTTTTTATTTGATTCTGTTGCTAAAATAGCCATTCTTTTTGGAATCAAATAATTTCTTGCATATCCGGGTTTTACTGTAACAACTTCATTTTCAAAACCCAAATTTGATATATCTTGTTTTAAGATAATTTCCATAATTTTCTATTTTAAATTGTCAGTAACATAAGGTAATAATGCTAAGTGCCTAGCTCTTTTTACTGCCTGAGCAAGTTTTCTTTGGAATTTTAATGATGTACCAGTATATCTCCTAGGTGTAATTTTACCATATTCATCCAAAAATTTTACTAAAAAAGAAGCGTCTTTATAATCAATATATTTAATATTGTTTTTTTTGAACCAACAAAATTTCTTCTTTCTTTGTCTTTCTCTGGGGTTAATGTTAATAAAAATGTTCCGATAAGCTTTTGTTGCCATAATTCTCTGTTTTTTTTTAAGCGTTTAATAAATCTTTTTTCTTTGATGCACTCTTGTTAAAAGCACCATTTCTACGTTTTTCATTAAATTCCAATGCGTATTTGTCCAGCGAAACGGTTAAAAATCTGAGAATTTTTTCATTCCTTAAATATTCAGTTTCTAATTTCTGAATAAAATCAGGTTCAATTTTAAACTCAAATAAATGGTAATATCCGGAAGATTTTTTCTTAATAGGGTAAGCAAATTTCTTTAAACCCCAATCTTCTTCATGGATAATCTCACCACCGTTGCTGGTCAATAACTTTTTGAAATGGGCTACGGTTTCCTTTAATTGATTTTCCGTAACCAACGGTGAAATAATAAAAATTCCTTCGTAATGTTTTTTCATAATATTTAATTTATCCATGTTATTTTTGAGTTTGCAAAGGTAAAAAAAGATTTTTTAAATTAAAGTACATATTTCTTTTACTTTTTTTGAAAACAAATCAATACTATTTAAAAGTAAAAAACGTTCCTATTGACTTAATAATGTGTGCAATTACTTAATACCTATAGAAAAACTATCAAACTTTATGATTTCTAAGATTTTTGACCTGCCTTTGCCGTCAGGCAGGTGAGATTTTTATTTTATGAAACGAGGCGATGCCTTAGCATAAGTGAGTTGAGAAAGATAGGAATGCATATTTCACAGTAGCCATATCATTAATATTTTTACAAAAGTAATAATTTTTTTTGTCTTTTTAAATTCAAATATCTTTCAAATCATATTAGTTTTTTAACTTTGTGAGTTCGTTTCTTTGAA
>JAYEOP010000085.1:0-12780 GCA_034723125.1 Bacteroidota bacterium
TTAAGGGAGGTTCTATAAAATTAATTCATCAATTCTATTCAACTTATTTCAACCCCAGACCTTAACTTGCCATTCAAAAAAAGAACTTAAATTCATATTAAACAAAAGAAAATGGACATAATATTTTACGAAGCTTTTGAAGAAGAAGAAAAAGAAATAAAAAAGCATTTACCTAAAAATATAAATGCAGAATTTACTTGGAAAAGCATTCAGGAATATGGATCCAAAGAACCTCCTGCAAAAATAATAAGCACAAGAACACAATCAATTTATCCTATTAAATGGGCAAAAAAAATAAAAGGAATTCTATCTCGTAGCACAGGTTATGATCATTTAAAAGAATATCAAAAGAAAGTAAGTGCGGATATTTCTTATGGGTATTTACCTCTGTACTGCCACAGAGCCGTTGCTGAGCAAGCTTTACTTTTATGGATGTCCTTATTAAGAAAATTACCACAGCAAATTAAAAGTTTTTCTCGTTTCCATCGTGATGGACTTACAGGAAGGGAAACAGAAGAAAAAACACTTCTTGTGGTTGGTGTAGGGAATATTGGTTCGGAGGTAGCAAAAATAGGACATGGCTTGGGAATGAAAGTTCTCGGTGTTGAAATTGACATAAAGCATCCTAATGAAAAATATGTTTCTATTGACGAAGGAATAAAAAAAGCAGATATTATTGTTTGTGCTATGAACCTTACAGACAAAAATCACAACTATTTCAATTTTGAACTATTAATGAAAGCAAAAAAAGATGCTGTTTTTGTTAATATTTCACGTGGTGAAATTTCTCCATCTTTAGAATTATTAAAAGTTCTAAACAAAAATCACTTAAGCGGTGTAGCACTTGATGTTTTTGATTCGGAGAAAGAGCTTGCAAATGTGCTTAGGAATAATGCAAAAACTAATAATGAAGAAACATTAGCAACTCTGAAGCTAATGAAGAAGTCAAATGTAATTTTAACACCTCATAATTCTTTCAATTCAGTAGAGGGGGTTAAAAGAAAATCGGAGCAAAGTGTAGAACAAACGATAAGTTTTTTAAAAACAGGGAAGTTTATTTGGTCTGTTCCGGGTGTTTGAAGAGGATGCAGGATACAGGATGCAAGATGCAGGATGCAAGATGCAGGATACAGGATGCAGGATGCAAGATGCAAGATGCAGGATGCAGGATGCAGGATGCAGGATGCAGGATGCCCAGACGGGCTAACTTCGTGTCGCAAGATGCAGGTTATTTCTGGCTGAATATTGTTTGTATTTTTCTCGCTAAGACTCAAAGGATTTTTTTGTTAAGCAATAGTCATTTGGTAGTCATTTAGTTGTTGTTTATTTTTATTGATTTTTTTAGCCTTTGTCTTAGCCTTTGCCTTAGCCTTAGCCTTTTTGAGGATAGGATGCAAAACAAGTTGCAAGTTACGTCCTACTAAGAACTAAAAACTGCTGACTTTCAATCACTCCTCTCTTGCAATTCTATTAGCCTCTTCATGGCAAATTTTATTTCCTTCACTTTCGGCATGTCCTTTAACCCATTGAAATTCAATATATTTCTTTTGTATTAATTTCTCAAGCCTTTTCCAATACTCAATATTTTTTGCTTTTTCTCCATTGGCAGTATGCCAATTATTTAATTTCCAATGAAATATCCATTCAGTAATTCCTTTACGAACATATTGGCTATCAGTAATTACTCTTATTTTTTTCTCATTTTCAAGTTTCTCAAGACCTTTAATCGTTGCATAAAGTTCTATCAGACAACTACTTTGCAGCAATGTTTTCTCACTGATTAATTCTTTGGAATCATTAGTTTTTACGATAAATGCAGCAACACCACCTTTGTTCTCGTCTTGCAAAAAACAACCATCGGTAAATAGCTTGGTAATATTCTCAATTCCGTTTTCAATTATTCTGATGTTATCTTTTCCTTGTAGTTTATCCGAAACAATAATTTTATTTATATCATTAAAAGCTGCAACATCTTTGTTATCAATCATTGAAAAGCTCAGCTTAAAGCCTTTAAAAAAAGTATCCTTTCGTTTATTGTGAAGTATTTTTCTAAATTGATACTCATTTTTTTGCAAAAAATCATGAAGCAATCCTGAACCTTCAAACTCTAAGTTTTTTGTTTTTGGGTTAAAAAAAACAATTGCTTTACTTTTACTATTGGAAATACGTATTTCGTAAACACCTTTTTTCTCTGAGATAATTTCCATTTTCAGTAAAGTAACAAGCATTTTTATTTCCTATTTATTAATCCACCCTAAAAAGTCTTAAAATGATTTTCAGCTCCTTTCTACCTCAAACCCTAAAGGAAGAAGTAGCTGAAAATCAGGACTCCCTTTAGGGAGTGGGGCAATTCCTGATTTTCAAAACCTGCATTCATTATTTCTTAGAGTGAACTCATTTATTTCTCAATTTTAAATTGTTCGCATTTTTTCAATATTTCCAAAAGTTTTGTTGTTTGTATTTTTTTAAATTCTCGTTCAATAATTTCCAGCTTATTTCTTGCATCACTTAAATGCTTTTGAGCTCCGTTTATTACACTTTCATATTGTATTTTTGACAGAGAATAATATATCTTATTTGTAGCATCATTTATGATAAAAATATTGTCTTCAATTTTTCCTGATGCTATCTCAAGGTCAAGGCATTTTATCTTTCTGCTATCTTTCACAATTTCAAAAAGTTCATCTTTTGCATATCCGCAATTCATCATAAGATTGTCAGAAGAAGTAAATGCATAACCGGCATAAAGTTTTGTATCCTGCAAACTCATTGCATTTTGAGCATCTAAGATATTTGTTTCTGTTTCTTCAAAGTAGGAATAAATATCAGCAATATAATTTTTAACATCTTTAATGCTCCTTTTAATTTCTTTGTTTTGTGAATAAGAAGCAAAATAAATAGAAATTAAAATTGTTAGTGAAAGGAGTTTTTTCATAATAAAATCAAATTATTAATTTTTATTTTCAATTAATTTATAGCCATCAATTTTCCCTTTTTGAGTTGCAGGAATACCTTCTTCCATCCAAATAGGCATGGGTTTATTTTTCAGATAATAATCAAAAAACTGCATCATCCTAATACTTAGGTCAACTCTGTTTGGCCATTTTCTGAGATTATGGGCTTCATTGTTATAGCTTAGCATCCATGCTGGTTTGTTTAATCTTCTCATTGCAACAAACATTTCAATTCCTTGATACCATGGAACTGCTCCATCATTATCATTATGCATTAAAAGTAATGGTGTTTCTATTCTATCTGCAAAAAATATTGGTGAATTTTCAATATAAAGTTCTGGTTTTTCCCAAAGTGTAGCACCTATTCTACTTTGCCCTTCTTCGTACTGAAACATTCTACTTACTCCACTTCCCCAGCGGATTCCACCATAGGCACTTGTCATATTTGAAACTACAGCACCGCCCATTGCAGCCTTGTAAAAATTTGTTTGAGTAAGCATAAAAACTGTTTGATAACCTCCCCAGCTTTGACCTTGCAGTCCAATATTTTTTTTGTCAACAAAATCTTTTTCGCACATTGCCATTGTTCCACTCATTATTGATTGATATGCACTTTTGCCAGGGAATCCTTTTTTATAATTAATGTCAGGAACAAAAATTAAATATCCGTTACTCACATATAGAGGAAATGAAATTACAGAGTGGCTTGGCTTTGGTATAGAATGTTGATTAATATTATCTGAACCTTTTTCATAATAATAAACAATCATGGGATATTTTTTTGAAGCATCAAAATTCTCAGGTTTATAAAGTAATCCCTTAAGTTCTTCGCCTTCAAATGATGTCCAAGCTACTTGTTCTACTGTACCCCAATTGTATTTCTGTTGTTGTGGATTTAAATTTGAAATTACTTTTTGATTTTTAAAATCAATGTTACTTATTCGGAGTTGTGGGTATTCTTTAAAACTTTCTTTTCGCCAAATAATTTTGTCACAATTTTTTGCTTTTTGTAGTCTTCTAAAAGAATAATCCTGCATTATTAGCATTTTAGCTTCTTTTGTTTCTTCAATTTCAATTGTAAAAAATCCTTCTTTTTTATTCTTTTTGTTAAATGCTTTTAAAACTAAAGTGCCTTCGAGATATTTCTTTTCTCTGTCAAGATTTACATTTCGGAATATAATTTCCTGTTCCCTTCCATTGGTAATTTTAATTGCATGCTTTTTCCCTTTAGGATCAATTTTCCAAATATCATATTTGTCATAAATAAAAATATTTTCATCCTTCTCCGACCAACCTGCAATTCCATAAGGATGTGGGTCAGTTGGTACATCATAATCCTCATTGAAAAAACTCACATTTATTTTTTCTGTCAAATTCACTTTTTCATCACTCCCGATTTTCTTAGAATACCATGAGCTATCATTACTTTCATACCAATAAATATATTTTTGGTCGGGAGAAATATTTATACTTGATTGTCTTTTTTTAAGCAATAATTTTTGTTCACCTGTTTTTGTGTCCAATAAATAAGCATCAAAACATCTCTTAGATGTCCATGAATAAGACCGTTGATATTGCTTGTTACCAAATCCTAAGGCATATCTTGCATCCCTGTCTTTATAAAGTCTAACTCTTTGGATATTTTCATTCTCAAGTTTTATCATTTTATTTTTGTCAAAATTAAAAACACATAAATCAGATTTCTTTAAATCAGACTTTAAACGTAGTTTTTGTTGTGGTTGCAATCTTAAATCCTTCCAATTCCAAACATCAAGATGATATTTTTCATTTTCGAGTAATGTGTCTTTAACTTCGGGTTCAGGTTTTTTTGCTATACCAAAAAATAATTTTTCACCATTTTTTGAAAAATAAATGCTTGCGTTTTTACTCACACAAAAACCTTTGGGCATTAATGTATTTGTTGTATCAACAATAATTTCAACCTTGTCTTTGTTCCAATAAAGTAAGCTGAATATTTTTGTCTTTGTGGTATCTCTTGAAATTAAAAAAGCGACTTTTTTACCTTCTTCATCAATTGTAAATTTTTCAAATTCATTAGTTGTTTTATAAATTATTTTATCTGTTTGAGACAAAGTATTAAAAAGATGAAGCGAAATAGTATCAATAGAATCCTTTACGATTGTTGTAAAAACAATGGAATTACCATTTTTTGAAATGGAATAATCTTTTACATTTTTGAAAAGAAATTCTTTTTCTGAAATAGGATTGAAAATAACAAGATGAGTAGCTATTTGTTTTTTTTCTTTTTTCATCTTCTTTTTTTCTGCTTTACTCTTTTTTTCTTTTTTTACTTCGTTACTATCAGCAACTTCCTTTTCTTTAATCTTTTTCTCTTTACACAAATGATAAACTATCCATGAAGAGTTTTTTTCTGCGATTTTGAATGAAGTTATTCTTGGAATTTTTATTATCGAATCTTTGTCAAAAAGCCATATTCCCATGCTATCTTTTGGTAGTTCATCCTTCTTCACTTTTTCTAGTTTCATCTTCCGCACTGAATCATATTGTGCTTTAATTTTGAAGATAAGAAAATCAGAATTAGGAGAAAAACTTGCTATTTCTCCTCTATCAATAAAATCTAATTTATCTTTCTTTACATCAAAAAGAAATAATTTAGAATCAAGTGCTGTTTTTTGTGGTGTAGAAATATATGTTACCCAATTTCCATTATTGGATATTTTTATATTTTTCATCACATTCCATTTTTCATAAACTGAATGGTCAAGATTTTTTTTGTTATTATTTTGAGAAAAAGAAGAAAATGCAGGTATTAAAAGCAAAATAAGTAAGACTATTCTTTTCATGTTGTTTATAAATTTAAAATAATTACGAAAGTAATAATTATTGTAGAATATGGATTCTTTATTAGCTTTTTTATTAGAAGTTCCCATACACAATAAAAGAAACATGTTGTGAAAAACCGTAGCAAATGATATAAACGAAACTTAAAAAACCTTTTACCATACTCACTTTCCTGAAAATATCCTAATGCATTCTTTTTCCATCCATTCCCTTTCAATTGGAACAACACCAACTCTTTCGCATACAAGCCCTCCTGCAATGTTTGTTAGTTCTGCAAGTAAATTAATGGGATGTTGTGAAGCTATTGATAAAGCTGTTATGCTTGCAACGGTATCGCCAGCACCAGAAACATCATAAATGCTTCTTTTGTGTGTTGGTACAAGAAAATCTTCTTTGCCATCATTTATGTAAACGCCTTGTTCCGAAAGTGTAATAAAGGTAATTGAAATATTCATTTTGTCAAAAAGAGAGTTAGATACCTTACGGAGTTTTTCTATTGTAATTGGTTTTTCAATTAAAATCCCCAATCCTTCTTTTAGTTCTTTAAAATTGGGTTTGAATAAAGTTGAGTTTTTATAAGAATTAAAATTTTTCCTTTTTGGGTCAACAATAGTTGGAATATTTCTTTTGTTTGCTTCATCAATAATATCCTGAATGAATTTCTTTGAAAGCACTCCTTTATCGTAATCCTGAAATATCAATGAGTCTATTGAATCTAATTTTTCAAGAATCTTTTCTTTGAGTTTAATGCATTCTTTTAGATTTATTAGTTTATCTGTTTCAGTATCAAGGCGAATTGATTGTTGCTGTTCGTTTGAAATCACTCTTGTTTTTAAAGTAGTTGGTCTGTTGTTGGATTTAATAATACAATCAGGCTTTATATTTCTTTTTTCAAGCAAATTAAGGAAAACTTCTCCTTCGTTATCATCTCCAATTACAGAACATAAAATAGGATTTGCTCCTAATTTTTTTATGTTTAAAGCTACGTTGGCTGCTCCTCCAAGTCGGTATTCTCTTTTGTTTACCAAAACAATTGGTACAGGTGCTTCTGGTGAAATTCGGTTTACACTACCCCACCAATAAGAATCAACCATTACATCCCCGATTATCAGAATATTTTTCTTCTCAAAATCATCAAAGATATTTGTTACTTCACTTTTTGAAAGTTGTATGTTATTCATGTTTTTATTGCGTTAAAAATAAGTATTTTATTTTGAAGATATTACAACATTTAAAGAATTAAGTTTTACAAAATCAAAACATTTTCCTTAACAGATTATTTTATCAACTTGAATAAATAATTTTATTTCAATATCAATTTCTTTGTAATTACTTCATTATCAGAAATGATTTGGACAAAATAAATACCTCTTGAATATTCGTTTAGGTTAAATTCAATTTGTGAATTAATATTTTTCTCACTAAAAATAATTGTCCCATTTGGATTAAAAATATTAATATCTAATTCCTTTTTAGAATTAGAATTTAAAACAAAAGTTCCTTTTGAAGGATTTGGATAAATAGAAATATCGCTTTTAAGTTTTGTATCCTCAATTCCATCGGGTACTTCTCTTTTTAATATTAATCCGTTTGTACCAACAGCAAAACCATTTCCGTAAGGAGTAAAAATTATTTGTTTTATTGTTTCAGTACCTCCTGAATTTTCTATTTCCCAACTAGAACCTCCATCATTTGTAGTAAGAATTAATTCATGCTTGCCACCAATAAAACCTGATTGAACAAAAGTAAAATATATACTATAAAAATATGTGCTTGGGTAAGCGGCAGGGCTAATGTTTGTCCAATGATTTCCTCCGTCAATTGACCTTTTTACTAAACCACGACCAATTATATATCCTACATTTTCTGTACAAAAAAATGAGTTGTTAATGTTGTTCCATCCTTCGTTTATTGTATCCCATGATGTTCCTCCGTTATTAGTTTTCCAAATTCTACCGGAAGTAGCACTAATAACTCCTGTATTTTGGTTGAAAAATTGTACAGCTATAAAATCATCAGCAGTATAAATTGATTTAGTAAGCCAACCTAATCCACCATTGTTTTCTGACTTAAAGAATCTGCCTCCATCAGAACATAAATATCCAATATTTTGGCTTGGAAATGATACATCTGTAAGATTAACGTTTGACCCGATATTTATTTTTTGCCAAACAGCACCACCGTTTTCTGTTTTGTATAAGCCTCCGTTTCTACCAACAACATATCCTAAATCTTTATCAAGGAAATTACATGAAAGTAGTTCTGTAGTAACCGAAGGAGTTGTAACATTTGTCCATGTTTCACCGGCATCTGTAGTTTTTAAAATTACACTTTTTGTAGGACTGTATCCAACGATATATCCAATAGAATCACCAATAAATTCTATATCGCATAAAGTTGCATCCGCAATCCCTGAATTTTTTTTGTCCCAAGTATGTTGTGCTAATAGCAATAAACTTGAAATTGTTAAAACGATTGTAAGTAAAAATCTCTTCATAATATTTCTTTTTAATTAAATGAACTCAAAAATAATTGACGAAATTAAATAAAATATTTGAATTATTGCAAATAAAAAATATTTATTCACTTTTCAATATCCAAAAATAATTTTCACAAAAGTTGTTTTGTTATTCAAACATCCAATTTGAAAATTGTAACAATCTTGTAATATTTTTTAAATTTTTTTGAAACATTCTTAATTCATTTTTGTAGCGATTATAAAAATTATGTTTAACTAAAAAAAATTAGAAAAAATGAAAACAAATTATTTGAAACTTTTTATCTTAATGTTTGTCTTTTTTGGTGTTGTCCTTTTAAATTCATGTAAGGAAGACGACCCTATTGATCCTGGAGTTACTGATGAATATACTATAACTGATGATGGTAGCGGAGTAGGAACAACTACTTGGAAAACAGGAAAAACATACATTCTTGACGGATTGGTGTTTGTAAATGACGGACAGGTTTTAACAATTGAAGCAGGTACAGTTATCAAAGGAAAACCGGGAACAGGAGAAAATGCAAGTGCTTTAGTAGTTGCAAGAGGTGGAAAAATCAACGCTGTTGGAACAGCTAATAGCCCTATTATTTTTACAGCCGAGGTAGATGAACTTAATGGCAATATTGATGTAAAAGCTAGAGGATTATGGGGAGGAGTAATAATTCTCGGGAAAGCAAAATTAAATTCTAACCCGGGGGAATCTGCAATTGAAGGAATTCCTACAAGTGAAACACGCGGAATTTATGGAGGAAATGATGACGCAGATAATTCCGGAACTTTTCAATATGTTTCGATTCGTCATGGAGGAACTGATATTGGCGAAGGAAATGAAATAAACGGATTAACTCTTGGAGGAGTTGGAAGCGGAACTACTATTGACCATATTGAAGTTATTGCAAATGCTGATGACGGTGTTGAATTTTTTGGAGGAGCAGCTCAGTGCAAAAATATGATTGTTGCTTTTTGTGGTGATGATTGTTTTGATTATGATGAGGGTTTCCAAGGCAAAGGTCAGTTTTGGGTTGCAATTCAAGATTTTGATGAAGGCGACAGAATTGGAGAACATGATGGAGGCACAGATCCCGAAACAGCACAACCTTATGCTATCCCCGAAATATTTAATGCTACTTATGTTGGCAGAGGAACAGATGCAGGAAAAAGAATGATAACTTTCCGTGATAATGCCGGTGGGAAATATGCTAATTCAATTTTTCTTAACCAAGCAAAAGGTGTTGACATCGAATTACTATCAGGTGAAGGAAGTTTTGACAGATTTCAGGCAGGAGAATTAGAAATAAAAAACAATATTTTTTATGATGTAGCGGACGGAACAGCGGAAGGGCTTTTTAAAATATCTTTTGGAAGTGGTGCTTCAGCAAATCCCGATTCTACAAATGCTTCTACAGAATTTGTAAATTATTTTAATACTGCTAAAAACGTAGTTGCTAACCCGGGTGTATCTTATTCGGCAAGTTCATGGAATCTTGTTCCAACAGCAAATGTGTCTGAAAATATGGCTACATACCCTTCAACTTGGTTTGAAAATGTTTCGTACAAAGGTGCATTTGCTCCTTCAAGTACAAATTGGGCATCAGGATGGACACTAATAAGTACTGCAGGATTACAATAATAATTAGTCATTTATTTTCCCATATAAGGGAAATTATATAAGTAAATTGCAGGGAGTGATTAAAATCATTTCCTGCAATATCATTTGAAACCAATTAAAATTAACATTTTGAATAAAAAATATTTTATTACTGTATTAATTTTGTTAATTACTTTCATCTCTTATGCACAAAAAGGAATAATCAGGGGAAAAGTAAATGACAAAAAAACAGGTGAAGAACTTATAGGAACAACAATTATAGCTGTTGGAACTCAGATGGGAGCTATCACTGATTTTGACGGTAATTATTCTTTAGAACTACCTGTTGGAAAATATGAAATAAAATGTTCATTTATTTCTTATGAAACAATAACTATTACTAATGTAGAAATAAAAACAGACGAAATACAAAGTATTAATTTTCAATTGGGAGAAGCTAGTATTGTTTTACAAGAGGTTAGGATTGAAGCAAGACAAATGCGTAAAACCGAAAATGCTTTGTTAGCAATGCAAAAAGTATCAACATCGGTCATTAATGGAATTTCAGCACAGGAAATTTCAAAAGCTGGCGATAATAATGCTGCTGCTGCTTTAAAAAGAGTGATTGGAATATCGGTTGAAGACGGGAAATATGTTTATGTTAGGGGATTAAGTGACAGATATTCCAAAACAACACTTAACGGTGCCGAAATACCAGGACTTGACCCAAATAGAAATACTGTTCAGATGGATATGTTTCCAAGCAATTTAATTGAAAATATGGTGGTTTTTAAAACATTTTCTCCTGAACTACCAGGCAGTTTTGCAGGTGGATATATAAATATTGTTACTAAAGATTTTCCTGAGAAATTTACATTCCAATTTTCCAGCTCATTTGCTTACAACGACCAAAGTAGTTTTAATAAGAACTTTTTAACTTATGATGGTGGTAAACTTGATTGGCTCGGAATTGATGATGGCACACGCAATTGGCCAATTAATAATACAAAAGAAATTCCAAGTCTTTATGTTGATAATGATAAACTTGATAATATTACACGCTCTTTCAATAATGAAATGGATACAAAACATAAAAAGTCTTTTATGAATCAATCTTATTCAATTTCTCTTGGAAATCAAAAAAATATAGGGGAAAAGTCATTGGGATATATTGTTGGAATAAATTATCAAAAGAATTATGAATATTTTAATGATGGAGCAACAGGGCGTTATAAACTAACAGGTTTTGAAGAAAATAGCTTAAACACTGAAAGGTTTCTAAATACAGAAAAAGGAGCAATGGAAGTGCTATCAGGGGGAATGCTTAGTTTAAATTATAAATTATCACGTAAACATAAAATAGGTATTGCAGGAATACATAATCGTAGCGGTGTTACTTCCGCAAAATTTCTTGATGGTAAAAAACCTTCAGACGAAATTGGAATGTATCAACAAAATCGGGAATTGAAATTTCTTGAACGTTCAATAACATCAGGACAATTAAAAGGTGAGCATTATCTTGAAAATTTTAAAAAATTAAAAATCAACTGGCTTAGTTCCTATACTGTTTCAAAGCAAAATGAACCGGATTTACGCTATTTTGTTAATAGCTATTATATAGAAAATAATGATACAACTTTTGAAATTGAAAAATCAAAATATGCTTTGCCTGCAAGATATAGCCGTGAAATGAAAGAATCTAATTTTGATAATAAAATTGATTTCAGTATTCCGGTATTTATTCCATTCAAATCAAAATTAAAATTCGGATTTGCAAATGTGTATAAATACAGGGTTTTTGAAGAAGAGCGTATAGATATAAATAGTCAGAATAATTCATTTACAGCAAGCATTTCAGAGTATTTTAACGACAATAATATAGGTCAAAATGCTCAGGGAACTTACGGTGTTTATATGATTGATGCTACAGATACAAAAAATAGTTATACCGGTAAACAGGATGTTGCCGCGGCTTATGCTTTGATTGATGTAAATTTTAATAAAAAACTAAGAATGACAGTGGGGGGAAGATTGGAATACACAAACATACATATAGAAAGTTATAATAAAAAGAAAGCTGACGGGAATTTGGAAAATTTAGACTTTTTACCTGTTTTGAATTTTACTTATGAAATAGTTGAAGATTTATTTATAAGAACTGCTACTTCACGTACTTTGGCTCGTCCAACTTTCAGAGAACTTGCTCCTTATGCTTCGTATGATTATGAAACAGGAGAAACAAAACTTGGTAATAATAATTTAGAAAGAACATTAATAGATAATTTTGATATACGAACAGAATATTTTATTAAACCCGGAGAAATAATTTCAATTAGTGGTTTTTATAAACGATTTATCAATCCTATTGAAACAACTTTTAACCCTATTGCTTCAAATCCCGAATTAACATGGAAAAACGTTGAAAAAGCAAATGTCTATGGAATTGAATTTGAATTTCGTAAAAATCTGGATTTTATAAATATTTTAAGAGATTTTAAAATCGGGCTTAATATGTCTTATATCAAATCGGTGGTTAGCATTGATTCTTTGGAACTCCTTGCAATACAGGGTACTAATCCCAATCATGCCGATACAAGAGTAATGTTTGGACAATCTCCATATATTGTTAATGCTATTTTATCTTACAAAAACGATAGCATTGGATTAAGTGCTAATATTTCTTACAATATTGCAGGCGAAAAACTTGCAGTTGTCATTGTTTCAGGAACTCCAAACATTTACGAACAGCCATTCAACTCATTGAATTTTAATATAAATCAAAAAATAGGTAAAAGATTTTCTTTGAAATTTTCTGCAAAAAATATTTTAAATTCAATACATGAAAAAATATACACCTATAATAGTAAAGAATATATTTACGATAAATATTCGGTGGGCAGGACATATTCATTGGG
>JAYEOP010000085.1:12880-18175 GCA_034723125.1 Bacteroidota bacterium
ATAAATGTAACAAATGTATTTTAGTTTTGTTGCAAAATTAAAAGATAAAAAAAATGAAAAAATTATTATTATCAATTGTCTTTACAGTTCTTGTACTTCAATTAAGTTTTGCAAGTAATGAAAACAATCCGACTAATGGAAATACAAAAAATACCATAAAAATAAATGGTAAAATTGTTGATAAAGAAACAGGTGAAACTTTGACAGGTGTGTTAATTGAAATCAAAGGAAGCAGTGAAAAAGTGTATAGCGATTTTGATGGCACATTTGAATTTAAAAATCTAAAACCGGGAATATATGACATTGTAATATCATATATTTCTTATGAAAAGAATGTGTTAAAAATGGTGAAAGCTAAAACCTCTGTCAACACATTAAAAATTGAACTAAAAAAACAATAAGTCAATACTGCAATATTCAACTTTCAATTTAGTTTTGAGGTTTTATATTATATTTGCAAATAAAATTTCATGAAAAAATATTACTTTACGTTTATTTATATATTTCTTAGTCTGTTATCTTTTTCACAAATTATTATTGACAAAGAAGGTTTGTATTACAACGAAGACAATAAATTGTTTTCCGGAACTTATGTTGAATTCTATGATAACGGTAACAAAAAAACCGAAATGGAATTGAAAGATGGAAAAAAGAACGGAAAGATAATTTTATTTTTCGAAAATGGAGATACTAATGAAATACGCTCTTATAAAGATGGAAAAAAAGACGGACTTTGGAGTACATGGAACAAACAAAATATAAAAGTTGCCGAAGCTAACTTTAAAAATAATTTTAAAGCTGGAAAATGGATAATTTGGGATGATAACGGAACCAAAAGATATGAAATGAATTATAGCAAAGGCAATAAAACAGGAACTTGGTATATTTGGGATGAAAGCGGTAAATTATCTAAACAAAAAGAATATTAATTTTTTTTACTAAAATTTTTAAATTGAGAAAAAACATTTTCTAATGTCCTAATATCTCAATATCATTTCTCAAAATCAGAAAGCATCTATATCTGGATACTTGTCATTTTGTAATTGGTCCGACAGTGTCGGGCTAATTATACCGTTCTGATTATTTGCACTTTGCAGAATATTGGATAATGTAGAATAATCTTTGGTATAATCAAAAATCTTCAACACGAGCTTATATACATCCTTAAAAACAGGTAAATCGTAATATAATGCCATTTTTTTTAATAATCTTCCGCCCAAAAGCATTCGCACAGGTTAAATTGTTTATCACGTGAAACTTTTTTGTTTCACTGTGGTTAAAAAGCCCGAACGGCACGCACACGAAAAGTATCGGTCTTTTTCATGAAATTTGGGCCACCATAGTTGAAGGTGAAGAGGAATGCGTAAGTACCATTGTACTCCGTACTACTCCAATAGATGGAAATATTTGATAACAGTGTAAAAGAGCCTGCATTAAGGGCATTGTTTGCATGAAAACGGTTGTGCCATAGCAGGCTTAGCTCATCAATAGAAGGTAAGTACCAATCATTAAAACCTCCGTCTGTTAAACCGTTTACATAAGTTGCCGCAGGGCTACCTGTCATTTCACCTGTATTGTAAACGCCATCCCAGCTACGTGTGGCATTCGTTGTTGTGTAACTAGGATACTGCCATTTAGCCATGCTTTCATTTTTGTTTACAATAAGCCCGTGTTGGTTGCCATCGCTACCTATGTAAATGTAAAAAACAATGCCGCCTAAGGTATCTTGACCTAAATAGAAATCGTTTGAAGAGCCTCCACCTGTTGCACCTGTTGCACTTATGGTATTCCCTACTATGCTAATATTGGTGCCTGCTACTAATTGGTCTTGTTTATTGTTCCAGTTGGTAGTATCAGTTCCTGTAATGCCACTTGCTACTGATGCACCGAATATTGAATCGGTTTCGGTGTAGCTGTCTAATTTGTTGTTCCAGTTAGTTGTATCTGTTCCTGTAATGCCACTTGCTACTGATGCACCGAATATTGGGTCGGTTTCACTAATTGTTCCTATAATGCTCTCGGCAGTTTTAGCATGCAAAGCATAAGGCACACTTAACAACTGGCTTGTTCCGGTAATGGTGTAAGTAGCTCCGCCTGTTAGGTCTGTTTCCGTTTTAATAAAATAAGGTCCGTTTGTCCAGTCGATAGTACTAAAAGTTCCACTTACAACTGTTCCTGCTCCAATTTCCAAACTTACTAATCCATTGGCATTAGAAGTAGGTGTTTGAGTTTCTACATACACAGCAGTTCCGCTTGATGAACCTTGCAAAATGCTTATTTGCATTCCTATACTTGTGTTTGTAACTAAAGCATCACTACTATTGCGAATGACTGCCTGATAGCTCATTCTTTCCGGTGATTGAGCACTTGCCTGCTGTGGCAGGAACACATTTGCAGTTATTAATAATGCTGCACAAATTGTGATTATTCGTTTCATGATTTCTTAATTTTTAATTATTTTAAATGATTGAACTTTTTTGTTTTCCTGATTTACAACATTTATAAAGTAGGTAGCAGCAGGCAAACTGTTCATGTTTATTTGTGTTTGCTGTGCTACTATTTGTCCGTTACTTAACTGTTTTCCTTGCATATCAAATAGCTGATACAACAACTGTTCGTTGTTGTAATCGTTTATTTGCAAGCTTAGATTTTCCGTTGTTGGGTTAGGGAAAGCAGAGAGTGAAATGTTTAACGCTGTTTCCTTAATTCCAACATTGTAAATTTCGTAAGCGTGTTGAACGCCCTGATCAACAGTTCCTGTGCTTGCTGTATTGGAGGTGTAAACCACTTGTCCAACACTATAGACAACAGTGCCTCCGCTACCAGTGGCATCACCACCGGAGGTATTGGCAGATTCCTGTGCTTGTGCCAAGCCCGCCCATAGCAGTCCTGCTACGAGGAGTACTAAGGGTCTTGATTTGTTTTTTGTCATAATACTTGGTTTTTAAATTTTCCCTACTCTTTTTAGAATTTTCGGCTTACTCCTTATATTTTAATTTCAATGCTAATTATCTTTTCTTCATATTGCACAATGTTTCGTTTTCTTTTTCTGCATGTTTACTAACGATAAGTATATGAAAAGTAAGCAATTCCGAAGCACAAAACTTTCAATCTACAAGAAAGTTCAAACGGGCTATAAGCCTTGATGTTACAACTACTCGCCTATTTTTTATATACATTGTTGTAGGGCGTTATTCTTCATTTTCAATTACTTTAATTTCACTTTCTGTTAGTCCGTAAAGTTCATAAACCATTTGGTCTATTTCTTTATCAGTCTTTTCTATTTCAGTTTTTAAGGTTTGGGCTTCTGCTTTTTTCTCTTCAAAAAGTTCCATCCATTCCATTTCGTCTTTTTTAGTCAGTTTTTCGCCACTTGCCTTTTTTATTGCTTTGTTCAGTTCTTTTATAAAATCTACAAATTCTAACTCGTGCCAGTTTTGTAGTTTTTTGCTTAGTTTTTCAATACTGAATTGAGATTGTAGATAATTAGTATAATTTATAATCTTTTTCTGCAAATCACCTGTTACTTTAATTGTTTCACTTGCTTTATAAATAAATAGCTTTTGCTTGTCTTCTACAACATATTTTAATGGTAGACTTTCTATATTCCCAGATTTCATTATCGGAAATGTCCCTCTTGAATCGCTAAAAATTTGTTGAAAATAAAAATTTATTAATCTCGAATTTAAGATTGCAAGTAAATACAACGGTTTAATATTTTCATCAATAATTTCTGTACTGCAAGCCGTATTTATTACATAATTTTGAGAATTATCGTAACAAAAAGTTAATTTATTACCTACAAATTTTGAGATAAGTTTTTCTTTCAATAAAAAAATCCTTTCATCTCTTGCCCTATCGAGTAATTCAGGAATATAATTTACGTACTTCTGATTTGGATAAAGATAATAACGACCTATTTCACTACCTGAGATAATTGGTTTATGAGTTTCTGTATTTTTAGTTTTTGTCAAATATTCTGTATCGTTACCAGTAGTTAGTCCTCTCCATACTTTTGCGTATTTTTTAACTTTTTCAAGCCTACTTAATTTTATTAGAAGTTGTAATGTATTCTCATTTACATTGATTAGAAATTTTGAGTCTTCTGTTAAAGACATTATTTCCAATAAGTGCAATTGCAATGGAATTTCATCAATTGACAGTTTAATATTCGTTAATGATTTGGGTTCAATTGAATTTTTATAAGTTATTATTGCTGTTTCTACACTTGCGTCATCAAAAACCAAACCTGAATTAAATATTTCTATTATATGACTATTGTTTGTTAAATATTTTCTGAGTTTTTGAGAATATTCATTTGCTAAAAATGTATTTGGTGTGATTTGAGAAATTAAACCTTTGTTTTTTGTCAACTTCAAACCGAGTTCTAAAAATAAATTATAAGTATTAATTTGTTGGGATGCTGTTTCAAACCTCTCTTTTAAATCAGTTATTGCATTTTTATCATATTGAAACCCACCAACCCAACGACCTCCTTTTACAACTAAATAAGGCGGATTACCAATAACCACATCAAAACCACCGTTTTTAAAAACTTTCGGAAATTCATTAGACCAATTAAATGCTTTATCTCCCGCAATTTTTAGGTCATCAATTAGTGAATTTCCACATTTTATATTGTCGTTTAAAGTGTTTAGTTTTCTTCGAGGTTGGGCGGTTCGTAACCAAAGTGAAAGTTTTGCTATTTCAACACTTTCCTCGTTTATATCAACTCCGTAAATATTATTTTCGAGTATTGTATTTTCAATATTTTTCAAAACCATTCCACCACCAAGTAATGAAGTTTCTAATTCGTCAATGTAAGTATGCTCTTTTATTAAAAAGTCTAATGCTTGATTTAAGAAAGCGCCAGAACCACAGGCGGGGTCAAGAATGGTAAGAGTTAAAAGCCAATACCTATAATTATCAAGTTTTGTTTTTAGTTTCTTTAAAGTATCTGTTTTTCTTCCTTTTCTGCTTTTGTTGTATTCTTCTTCTTTTATTTCAAGTTCTTGCTTCTTTTCTTCACAGAGTTTACCGATTGTATTATCTACAATGTATTTGGTAATATATTTTGGCGTATAAAATACTCCGTCTTTTTTTCGTTTGGTTGTTTGCTTGTCAAATTCTATACCTTCTATTTCTGCATTTACATTTTCAATCTCGTTCAGTGAATTTTCAAAAATATGCCCTAAAATATTCACTCCAACTTGGCTTTCAAAATCGTAATCGGAAAGCGTTTTGGTGTGTTTATTCAACAATTCATTGTCTAAAATTAAACTGTTAAGAATTGGG
>JAYEOP010000086.1 GCA_034723125.1 Bacteroidota bacterium
ATTATATTTTTCTTTTTTTAGGCAAAAATTCTTTGCATAGCCATAGCTACGGAAATAATTTTTAACGACAAAAAAGGGAAATAGAAATGATTTATATCGGGTGTTTTGATGTTAATTTGGTATTATTATGAGTTTTTTAACAAATTAATTTCTTTTAACAATTCTGTCATTACTTCCGATGCTTTTCCTTCCAAAAATATATCTGTCATTTGTGAAGTAAAATTTGTTTTGGAAATATTTACTTCAATAATTTTTGCTCCGCTTTGTTTTGCAAGCACAGGTACATGGCTAGCAGGAACGACTTCTCCTGTTGAACCAATAATAATAACTATGTCAGATTTTTTTGCAAAATCAAAAGAAGAAGAACCTGCCGGCTCAGGGATTTGTTCTCCAAAAAAAATAAAATCAGGTTTAAGAACACCATCACATTTCTTGCAAAGAGGCATTCCTTTTTCGCTAATTATTTCCGTTGAATATTTTTTACCACAATCCAAACATACAAGATTTCTTGAATTTCCATGAAACTCAAAAATATTTTTATTGCCTGCATCAAAGTGAAGGTTGTCGATATTTTGCGTAACAACAGCCTTGATAATATTCATCTTTTCTAATTCAGCAAGAGCGATATGGGCTGCATTTGGCTTTGCACTTCCAAAAAAATCATAAAATATTTCTTTGATAATTTTCCAACATTCGGCAGGATGAGTGTGAAAATAATTTAATTCCAAATATTTCGGGTCATACTTATTCCATAGTCCATTTTCCCCACGAAAGGGAGGAATGTTGCTCTCAACAGAAATACCCGCTCCTGTAAATGCGATTGCAGATTTTGAATTTACTAATAGTTTTGCTACTTCTTTGATGTCGTTATTCATAAGATTTGTAATTGGTTTTGTAGGCAAATTTAATGAAATAATATCAATTGAATATTTAATTGATATTTAAATATTCTTATAGATGAAAATTTTAAAATCACTCTGAGTTACAGATAGTGAACCCAGAGTGATTAGAAATGAATTTATTGTCATTTGTAAGTGCTTGTTCTCTGTTTTTTCTTCAAGTAACAGGACTATGATTATTGTTGTGTT
Organism: Bacteroidota bacterium; assembly: GCA_034723125.1. Lineage (NCBI taxonomy): Bacteria > Pseudomonadati > Bacteroidota > Bacteroidota bacterium. The sequence goes on from JAYEOP010000086.1 coordinate 1,089, forward strand.
CTAACTACACCCCAAACTATTCCCACAGTTAGTGCATTTGTAACAAGTGCCGTTTCTTACAGTTGTGTGTCCACAGATATCACATGGAGGTGCATCTCCCATCATGTCTTTAAAGTAATCCTGAACAGAATCTTTTTCTTCTTTTACATCTTTTTGAGCAAATAAATTATCTTCGCTTTTTGTTTTTTCTGTTACAGAAACAACTTTGTTTTTAACGGTTTTTTCTTCGTCTTTTACATCTGGAGTTTCAATTTTTTTTGGTTTAACCTGAACAAGGTCAATTCTATTAAGATATTCAAATCCGAGAAGTTTAAAAAGATAATCTATTATTGAAGTTGCAGATTTTATATTTTCATGCTGTACCATTCCTGATGGTTCAAATCGTGTAAAAGTAAATTTATCTACATATTCTTCAAGAGGTACACCATATTGTAATCCAATAGAAACGGCTATTGCAAATGAATTAAGCATTGACCTGAAGGAAGCTCCTTCTTTGTGCATGTCAATAAAAATTTCACCGAGAGTACCATCATCATATTCACCTGTTCTTACAAATATCGTTTGTCCTCCTACTTTTGCTTTTTGAGTAAAGCCTCCTCTTTTGTTTGGCAATTTTTTTCTTTCTACTATTCTTGATAGCTCTCTTTTAAATTTTGTATCGGGTGATTTTTGAATAAGATTTTGAGCAGCAGCAAGAACTTGTTCTTGAGTTAACTCATCTGTAGATATTTCGTTTTTATGTTCTTTTTCTTCATCAACAATATCTTCATCATCGGAAGTACTGGATAATGGTTGTGCCAATTTACAGCCATCTCTGTAAATAGCTATAGCTTTTAATCCTGATTTCCATCCGTGGTTATAGCATTCACGTACATCATCTTCACTTGCTTCATTTGGGAAATTTACTGTTTTGGAAATTGCACCCGAAAGAAATGCTTGGGCAGCAGCCATTACATTCAAATGTCCTAAAGGATGAATTAAACGTTTTCCATATTTGCCATTTCTGTTTGCGGTATCAAATACAGCTAAGTCTTCATCTCTAAGATGTGGGGCACCTTCAATTGTCATTTTACCACACACAATTTTATTAGCTTCTTCAACTTCTTTTGCTTTAAAACCCAAGGCAGCAAGAAGATTGAATCTTTCCTTTGAATACTCCTCTTTTTTAAATCCAAGTCTTTGTAAACATTCGTCACCAAGTGTATTATAATTAAAAACAAAACTCAAGTGTAATGAATTTTTAAGTCCTTTTTCTAGTTTTTTAATGTCATCCAAAGTAAATTTTTTGTCGCCTAAAGATTCGTAATTTATAAAAGGTGCATCTTCTAATGTATTTGTTCCTGTTGTATAAGTAATTATATCTTTTATCTCTTTTTCATTGTAGCCAAGTTTTTTAAGAGCTTTTGGTATAGATTGGTTTATGATTTTAAAATATCCACCGCCTGCAAGTTTTTTAAATTTAACAAGTGCAAAATCAGGTTCAACACCTGTGGTATCGCAATCCATTATTAATCCTATTGTTCCTGTAGGAGCAAGCAATGTGGTTTGGGCATTTCTATAACCATATTTTTCACCCATCTGTAAAGCTTCATCCCATGAATTTGTTGCTTCTTGTAAAAGATTTTCAGGGCAATATTTCGGGTCAATTCCTTTTGGGTTTATGCCAAGTCCTTCAAAACTATCTGAAGTATTATATGCTGCATATCTGTGGTTTCTGATTACTCGCAACATATTTTCTTTGTTTTCTTCGTATTTTTCGAAAACTCCAAGTTCTTTAGCCATTTCGGATGAAGTGCTGTAGGAAACAGCAGTCATAATTGCTGTTAATGAAGCTGTTAATGCAAAAGCCTCATCACTGTTGTAAGGTATTCCGTTTACCATTAATAATGAACCGAGATTTGCATATCCAAGTCCTAATGTTCTGTAATCAAATGATTTTTGAGCAACTTCTTTTGAGGGAAATTGTGCCATCAAAACTGAAATTTCTAAAACAATAGTCCAAATTTTTATTGCGTGTTTGTATCCTTCTATATCAAATTCTTGAGTTTCGTCATTGTAAAATTTTCTTAAATTCAAAGATGCAAGATTACAGGCTGTATCATCCAAAAACATATATTCGGAACAAGGATTAGAACCTTTTATTCTACCTCCTGCAGGGCATGTGTGCCATTCGTTTATTGTTGTATCGTATTGTACACCAGGGTCTGCACAAGTCCATGCTGCTTCAGAAACTTTTCCCCAAAGCTTTCTTGCATTTACCTTTTTTATAACCTCTCCTGATGTTCTTTCTTTTAATTCCCATTCTTTATTTTCTTCAACAGCTTTCAAAAATTCATTTGATACGCGAATTGAATTATTTGAATTTTGTCCGGAAACCGACCTGTAAGCTTCTCCCTCATAATCTGCAGAATATCCATCCTTTATTAAAGCAGCAACCTTTTTTTCTTCTTCTACTTTCCAATTAATAAAATCTTCAACCTCGGGATGATCAACATCAAGAATAACCATTTTTGCAGCTCTTCTTGTTGTGCCACCTGATTTGATTGCTCCTGCAGCTTTATCTCCTACTTGTAAAAAACTCATTAATCCTGATGAATTACCTCCACCTGATAATTTTTCTTCTTTTCCTCTTATATCTGAATAATTTGTTCCAACTCCTGAACCGTATTTGAAAATCCTTGCTTCACGAACCCACAAATCCATTATGCCACCATCATTTACAAGATTATCGTTTACCGATAAAATAAAACATGCATGAGGTTGTGGTCGTTCATAAGCTGATTTTGATTTTTTTAACTTTTTTGAATCAGGATCTACATAATAATGTCCTTGTGCTTTACCTTTTATTCCATACGATCTGTACAATCCTGTGTTAAACCACTGTGGTGAATTTGGTGCAGCATATTGACCTAAAATCATGAAGGCTACTTCATCATAAAAAATGTCTGCATCTTTATTAGTTTTAAAATAATTATTTTCAATTCCCCATTCTTTCCAATCATTTGCTATTCTGTGAACAACTTGCTTAATTGAATCTTCTTGTCCATTTTTGCCTTTTGTTATAGGAACTCCCGCTTTTCTAAAATATTTTTGAGATAAAATATCTGTAGCAACTTGAGACCAACCTCTTGGTACTTCAACATTATTCATTTCAAATATTAATTCACCACTCGGGGTTTTTATTACTGATGAACGAATATCATATTGATATTGATCATAAACCGATGTCTTGTCTTTTGTGAAAAATCTGTTAATTGTTAATCCTTTTTTTTGTGTATTTGTTCCTTTCATGTTTTCAGTAAATCTAACTTTTAAAAAAATTGTTAATATAAAATGCGATAAGTAAAAAATAGCATTAATGATATTATAGTTTGGAGCTATTATCTAATTTAACGGAGAACAAAAGTATTTCTCTCAATTAATAAAATAAAATATATTTTTCAACAAGAAATCGAAAGATAAAACTATATGAAATGCAATGAAATATGATTTTTCGTTAAATATAATGTGCTATAAATGTATGTGTTATAAAATTCAAAAATAAAACAAATTTTGTTAATAACTTTACAGATTCCTTTAATAATCTATCTTTTGCAAAGGTGAAAAATAATTATATATTAGAAAAATAAAATTTCAAAAAACCATACTTTCCTTATTCTGTTGAGATGGAGATTGTGAAATGGGGACTAAGGATTTGTCATGAAACAATGTAATCAAAATTCAGGACGAGACACAAGTTACTACCACACAATTCTCACTCTGTG
>JAYEOP010000087.1 GCA_034723125.1 Bacteroidota bacterium
TTATGTTTTATTAATTTTAATTTACAATTTTAGTTTTGGATATTTTCTGAATTGTACAAATTCAAATCGTGAAGTTTTTGTTAATGAATTATTTTTAGTTACTATTCTTCTTGTGGTAGAAGCAATGCATTTAATATTATACTGTTGTAGCATTTTTATAAGAGTAAAGCAAAAGGTCATTTCGCCCATAATGTGGACAGCATTATTTTTATCGGTGCTTTGTGAAAGCAATTTTTTACAATCTTCAAAATATTCTTTTGTAAGTTTATGAATTTCTTTTTCATCAGCTTCGGGGTCAATAGCCGGAAAATTAATATCAGTAATTGTTCCATAAAGAGCTATGGCAATTTCTGTTTGCTTTTTACCCCAAGTGCTTTTGGGGTGGTTTGATAGGTTTAGGAGCATGGGTTATTTTAATTTTTTCAATATTTCACATAAAAGTTCATTAAGCATTTTTTCAAATTTATCAGGTTTTTTAATTGAATTCTCTTTAAATCCTGCATGGTTTATGTCATTCCTTATTGATGAAATTGTATTGAATTCTTTATTTAATAATAATAAATATTTAGACTCTTTAATTACGATTTTAGTAATATTCTTATTCTCTCTGGCATCGCCTTTCCAATCTTCTTCATCAATCTTTTCATTTACAATTTTAAAAGCGGAATCAACAATATTCCTATTTTTTTCTTCTTTATAATCAATATTTAATTCATCACAAATAAAAGTAGTAATTGATTCTTTTAATAAAGTAATACCTTGTTGGATTAAACCATTATTAATGCACCAACTCACGGCAAAAAATCCGTTTTTAATATTTTCTGCTTCATTAAAAGGTAAAAGCACCTTTGAAATCTTTTCGAGAATCGGAGATAAGGGTTTAATATTATCCTGTTTAAATTCCGTAAATATTTTATTTATTTCACTTCCCTCCTTGTTTAATATTATATTCATACCTCTACTTGTTTGAATATTTTTCACAAAAGAAGGTAATTCTTTATTAAGTTTTTTTAATGTGGTAGCACTCGCATTTTTACCTTTCGATTCTTTTAATATTGGATTAATCTCAGCAAATGATAAATCTACTAATTTATCTACACTTCCAAAATTAATAAATTCATCAGATGCACTTGTCCAGTCCTGAAGTTGAGAAAAAGCCGTTAAATTAATTACCGGAGAATAGCCATCTTTTTCAGCCTGATGATTCCCATAAGTAATACTTTTTACTTCTATGTTTTTAAGAAATTTAGAATAATTTATAAGCACCATTAATAACATTGGTAATGATCGAAATGCATGTGTGATATCAAAATATACCTTATCGTTTACTTTCAATTGATTGAAAATAATTTGAAAAATATCCCAAATTTCTTTTTCGTTTTTACCATCAGGAATATCCTTATCAATCACTTCTGCTTGAATATCCATTTCTTTCAATATTTTACTTAAACCGGAATAAGACCCTTTTTTGTTTGATCTTTTTGCAGGATTTTCCCAATTTTCTGTTCTTGCTGAGTCAGTTAAAAAAATAAATATTTTATCATTATTGTCCCAATTACCACAAAATTCACTTATTGCAGTTTCTTGAACAAATCTTGAATTTCTCTCCTTTCCTGATATTTTATCAAAAAAGTATTTGGTTGGTTCATAATAACCAGTGCCGAGAATAGAGATAAATACTTTTCGTTCCATAATTTTTATTTTTTAAGCCGCTAATACGCGAATGATTATTAATATTTTATTTTACTAATGAATATATGAATTTCCAAATATGTTGATGAATTATCCCATTTTCGTTTTGTAAAAGTATATCATCCATTGTAATAACATATTTTGGTAAATTATCTTTTATCTTTTCCAATGCTGTAAATTCTCTATTAATTGTTTCTTGTGTTTGCATTAAATACGAAACTTGAATATATTTACTATTTTGATTTTTAGTTGCAAAAAAATCAATTTCATAATTATTTTCATATCCAAGTTTAACCTCATAACCCGCTATTTTTAAATGAGTAAAAACAATATTTTCTAAAATAGCACTAATATCTTTTATTAAATTAGGGTAAAGATAATTTCTAAATCCTAAATCAGTAAGAAAATATTTTTTTTCACCTGATAATATTTCTTTGGTTTTTAAAGAAAAACGTGATGCTTCTCTTATAATAAAAGCTTCTTTCATAAAAGAAATATATTGAGAAATTGTTCCATAATCGCTTTTTCTGTTTTTGCTCTTAAAATATTTAATTATTGATGGAATAGAAGTCATATTACCCACATTATTAAGTAAAAATAAAAATATATCTTCTAACAAAATATAATCACGAATTTTATGTCTTTGCATTATATCTTTTAATAAAATTGTATTTAATAATGATTGAAAATAATGAAATTTTATTTCATTTGTATCAAAATTAAAAACTTCAGGCATTGCACTGCTTGTAATATACTTAATAAAATTTTCTTTTGAGTTATTAATATTTCTAAAATCCAAATATTCTTTAAATGAAAAAGGAAAGACCTCGTTAAGTACGTATCTCCCTGAAAGAAGTGTTGCCAACTCACCTGATAGCATCTTTGAGTTTGAGCCTGTGATAAATACTTCATATTCTTTAATCGGATGTTGAGCCAATGATACAACAATTTTTTCCCATTCTTCTATATTTTGCACCTCATCTATAAATATATACACTTTACCTTTGGGCAAATATATTTTTTCATATTTATTTATTATCAGCGATAAATCATTAGCATTTTTTATTTCTTCAAACTCAAACATTTCTTTATTTAGATAAAAAATATTTAACTTATTTACTCCTTTATCATTAATTAATTTGTCTATCAATTGTCTTACAATATAACTTTTACCGCTTCTACGTTGCCCAATAATTACTTTAACTAATTTATTTCCAATAGAAACCCAATTAGCATTAAGGTATCGTTTTCTAATAAAACCAAGATTAAAATCAGGAACTTTATTCCAATAATTAATAGTTGATAGTGATTTTAGTAATTTATCCATTATTTAAAAAAATTGGTTATGTTCTAAGATTTACAAATATAACAAAATAATTTGTTTATAGCCAAATATAATTTATAATCTGATTAATATTTGTTTATAAACGAATATACTTTGTTGCTCTTTTTTAAGTTTTTAATTGGTATAATAACAATTGGGTGCACTCCAAAAAGTAATTTCTACCTCAAATATAGAAATTATCGAAAAATTTATAATAAATTATTGAATTGATTGTGATTTTATATTTTGCAAAGTTGCTGAGTAGTAACAATATTTTATTCGTGCATTCGTGGCTATTGTTTCAATACAAAAACCCAAATAGCCAAAGCGGAATTCTATTTCCATATCCGTATTCAATATCATCGGCTGCTATGTATGCGTTTTTTATTCCTGCTATTTGTTTTTGAGATTTATTTTTTCCTCCTACTTCAAAAAGATATTTATTATCAACCAAAAAATCACCTTGTTTTGGGTATGTAACTTTATGTTTTGCCGAAAGTTGATTTAAAAAAAAAGTTTCTCTTATATTTCCCGTATTATCTTTACTATCTGAAAAAGCATAAGCAATATTAGTATTACCAAGAAAAATTTTATCAGGTTTATTAAGATAAGTAATACCATAAGCATCTGAACTAAGCCATTGTAAAATTTGTGCTTTATCAAGATAGAATAAGTATTTTAGCAAAGTTGGACGTGTGGTTTCTACTTGCTGAGCCAGTTTTTCGATATTCGGTTTGTATGGTGATATTTGGGCAATAATTGATACTAATTTTTTTAATTTAATAACTGAGTTAAAATCTATTTTATGTATAGCGGGCAAATCACTCTCAATAACTAAATTAACAGTTGTTGAAAGTTGTTTTAAATAATTTAATCTTAAATCTTTAAAAAACGGATAATATCCTTCTTTAAGATATTTACTAAACTTTGGGAAAATTTTTATTTTATTGTTTACTTCTTTTATTTTCTCTGTTGGGTTTTCTAATATTTGCTCCAATTTAATCGGCAAAATTTTTATTTCATATTTTAATTCAAGAAACTCTCTAAAAGACAAACCTCTTAGTTTATATACTAATGCCCTACGGCTTAAATCATGAGAACCTTTGTGTATTTCTAATGCTGACGAACTTGTAAATACCACTTTTAAATCTAATACAGTATCATATATATTTTTTAATTCCTGCGACCAATTTTTATATTTATGCACTTCGTCTATAAAAAGATATTCTCCTCCATTTTTCTCAAATTCTTCAGCAAAGTACAGTAATTTATTTTCAGTAAAATAAATATCATCTAAGCTAATAAATAAAGATTTCTTCCCTTTTTCGAGCATTTTTTTCATCTGTTGCAAGAGCAGAATTGTCTTTCCACTACCTCTTGCTCCGGAAATACCGATTAGTTTATAATCCCAATCTATTTCTATAGAAAGAAACCTTTCAAAATCAACAGCTACATTGCTTGCAAGCTTGTTTGATATGTCATATAATCTATCTATCATTATTTATGTTTTGTGCAAATATACAAAAAATCAATAATTCATTATTGAAAATAAATTTATTTTCGATAATCCAATATTGATTTTATTAAGAATTATCAATATTGAAATATTGATTTATACATTTTTTTCAATACAAAAACCCAAACAACCAAAGCGGAATTTTATACCGAAAGGTTATCATAGCTTGTACCGAAATTTTGTTTGCTACATAAAGCAATTAGTCTAAAATATTCCTCAATTCATACAATTTAAAATCATTATTCTTATAAATCAATTTATACTTAAAACTGTATTTTTTTAAGTAAAGTATCATTGCGGTATCGGGAATTTCA
>JAYEOP010000088.1:0-14017 GCA_034723125.1 Bacteroidota bacterium
TCTGTGGCTTTAATATTTCCCACACACACAAATCAATATAGAAGCGTTTTGAATTACCTTGTTTTTTGAATTATTAATAATCAAATTGATTTTAGCAAATTAAATTTAAATATCATAAATTTGGCATCTTTTTAAAATGTATTTAAGATTAAATTTTATATAAAATGAACCAAGATTTTGACCCAGTTCAGAATTATGAAGAAAGCAAAAAAGCGATAGGCTACGTTGACAGAAAAAAAGCAACTCAAGATGATTACGATAGAATTGGCTTTATGTCGGGACTTGAAGTACATCAACAATTAAAAACCAAGAAGAAACTTTTTTGCAATTGTCCTTCAGGAATTTTTCATAAAGATGAAAATTTTGATGCTGAAATAATTAGGCACATGCGTCCTACACTTAGTGAACTCGGAGAGTATGACGGTACAGCTTTAATGGAATTTATAACTAGAAAAAATATTATTTACAGGATAAACAATGAAACTGCCTGTACTTATGAAGTTGACGACACACCTCCATTTCCTCTGAACAGAGAAGCACTTGAATATGCTTTGGAAATTTCTATTTTATCAAAACTAAATATTGTAGGTGAAGTTCACATTACAAGAAAACAATATCTTGACGGAAGTATTCCTACAGGATTTCAGCGAACAGCTATACTTGGTGTTGAAGGTGAAATAAAATTAAAACATAAAAACATAAAACTGATTCAACTAAGTATTGAAGAGGATGCATGTCGTGAAATTTCTGATATTGGTCATTGGAGAACATATAAAACCGACAGACTTGGAATGCCATTGATAGAAACAGTTACTTATCCTGAATTTGTAAACCCAGATGAAGTAAAAGAAGGAGCTGACTATATTCGTTTTTTAAATCGTAGTACAAATAAAGTGGAAACAGGACATGGCTCAACACGAGCAGATGTAAATGTTAGTTGCCGCGGTGGTACAAGGGTAGAAATAAAAGGAGTATCAAGAATTAAATGGATGCCTGAGCTTACACACAATGAAGCTTTTAGACAATATGCCTTGTTGCGGATAAAAAAACTGTTGAATGAAAAAATAAGCGATACTGAAAATTGGGAAATTGAATCAAAACAATTGGATACTAATAATTATAAATTTATTTTTCATCCACTTAAAGAAGCCATTAGTGATGGGCAGAAAGTTTTTGCCGTAAAACTTAAAGGATTCCATAGTATTTTATCCCACTTTACTCAACCGTCAAAAATTTTTGGTGACGAAATAAGTGGCAGATTAAAAGTTGTAGCTTGCCTTGAACAACCAAATATTATTCATTCCGAACAATTTAATCAGGTTATTACCGATGATAATTTAAACAAAGTAAAACAGGAACTTAATGCAGGTAAAGATGATGGAGTAATAATTTTTTGGGCAGCAGATGATGATGTTAAAACTGCTCTTGAAACTATAGAAGAGCGTTGTAAAATGGCATTTGAAGGAGTACCTAGTGAAACCAGAAAATCTTTTGCTAACGGAACAACAATTTTCGAAAGAGTTCTTCCCGGAGCAGACAGAATGTATCCCGATACCGACTCTGCACCAATACCATTGAAAAAAGAATACATTGATAAAGTAAGCAGTGATATTCCTATTGATATTTATAAACGATTTGAACAGCTAAATAATTGGGATGTTCCTACAGATACTTATGATTATATTTTAAAGAAAAATCTTATTCCTTTAATGGAAAAGATTGAAAGCAAACTAAATATCAGCCCCAAATTTGTTGCAACATTATTTGCTCACAGATTAAAGCACATTGAAGGAAAAAATAAAAAATCTCCTGATTTTAAATATTCAATGATTTATGCTATGCTTAAGTTTCTTAAAGAGAACGAAATAAAAATCGAACTTTCCAAAGAATTATTGTTGGAAATTTATACACATCCTAAAATGGACTTTGAATCAATATTGACAACAATTAAATTTAAAAAATTACCAGCAGAAGAAATACTTTCTAAAGTATCGTTTTTAAAAGAAAAATTCAAAGAAATAAGAATTTCACAAAAAGATAATGTTGAAACAAATTGGATAATTGGTGAACTTAACAAATCAGCACTTGGGAATATTGAGCTTGCTGAGTTAAATGATTATATTGAAAACAACTAATAATATTTTAGAAAATGGACAAAGATATTTTTCAAGGATATAAAGGAAGATCATTAGAATTACTTAAAAAGTACAAAACACGTGTTTGGGGAAAATGTGTGGTTGACACTACAAGAGGACAATTTGAAGGAACTATTTTACCTCGCTCCGAAAATGATGATGACTTGCATATAGTAATGAAAATAGTTACAGGTTATAATATCGGTGTTGATATTGAAACCATCACTAACATGAAAGAAGTTGACTACAAAAAAGCAAATTATAAAATTCCTGAAAAAGAATTTCCTTTTACAAAAGGATTACCAAAAATAAAACTTTTTGGAACAGGAGGAACAATTGCTTCAAGGCTTGATTACAGAACAGGAGCGGTAATTCCTGCTTTTTCTCCGGGTGAACTTTATGGTGCAGTACCTGAGCTTGCAGATATTTGTAATCTGGATACTGAAAAAGTTTTTGCTGTTTTTAGTGAAAACATGGGACCAAAACAATACATATCATTGGCAAAAGCAATTGGTAAAGAAATTGAAAACGGAGTTGATGGAATTGTAATAGGTCATGGTACTGATACACTACATCACACAGGAGCAGTACTAACATACATGTGTCAAAACCTTCCGGTTCCTGTTGTTCTTGTTGGTTCTCAAAGATCATCAGACAGACCAAGTTCAGATGCAGCTTTAAATTTAATGCACGCAATGAATGCTGCAGGACATGGAGATATTGCAGAAGTAATGGTTTCTATGTTTGGACCAACTTCTGACGAGTATGGCTTTTTACATAAAGGAACAAGAGTTAGAAAAATGCACTCTTCCTACAGATCAACTTTTAGAACTATTGGTGATACTCCTATTGCAATGGTTGACAAAGAAAAAATAACTCTGATAAAAAAAGATTACAATCACAGACGCAAAGACAGAAATGTTATAATAAAACCATATTTTAGTAACAAAGCAACAATGATTTATTACTATCCGGGAATGGATCCTAATATTTTAAACTCAATGATTGACTTGGGATACAAAGGAATAATAATAGTTGGTACAGGATTAGGACACGTTAACAAAGAATTATACCCTGCAATTGAAAGAGCAACAAAAAAAGGTGTAAGTATTTTTATGACTTTGCAAACTATTTGGGGATATGTTCACATGTATGTTTACGACACAGGACGTGATATGATGGAAAAAGGAGTAATTCCTGCAGGAAACCTTCTTCCTGAAGCTGCTTATATAAAACTTGGTTGGGCATTAGGACAAACCGAAGACCCTGAGGAAGTAAAGAAAATTATGCTTACTCCAATAAATGATGACATAACAGAACGTGAACCATACAACGGATATTTGGTTTACCAAGGTGGAGTTCCCGAAGTAGAAGAATTTATTAAACGGGTGCATAAATAAAAACAATTGGAGTTTAATTGTGTCGTATTTATTAATAATGAATATTGACCACGTTCGCTGTAGCTTTAGCGGTTGCGAAACAAGGAATAAAGAATTTTGAAGTAAAAAGATAACGCTGAGCAACTTTTATGGTCAGCAAATTTCATTATTCATAATTCTTTGTTCAATATTCGATATTTTCGCTTCAATATATACTGAGCGGCAATAAACTGCGTTTTGCCCATACCATGTAAACGAGTAATAATCAATACGTTAAACGTAGTATCAAAACTCAAATTATAACCAGCCGAAGTATAGGAATAAATTATGGTTTATTAAAAACTGTAAAAATCGGTGTTTAACAAGTCATTACTCCTCTGAAGTTGTACTATAAATTATAAAATCCCTCTGTGATTTTACAAGATTTATTGTATTCAATAATAAGTTTTTCGTTTCAGCAAGAATGGTAATAAAAAGCATACTGTTTTTAGTTCCTGCTTCTTTGTTTTTTATTCTTTTAAGTTGTTTCTTACGGAAATCTTCAATAGCTATAAGTAATGTTTCCTGAAGATATATGACGTTTACAATATCCTCAAAATCATTGTTTTGTATAACACTGTTTACGGTTTTTATCAATTCATCGAATCCATTTGTGATAACATTTAATTCTACAATTTGTGTTGGTATTAAACCTTTATGATTATTGTCAACATGTTCTAAACTTGGTTTTGCAATAAAAGTAATACAATGAGTTATTTCACGCAAATAACTTAGTACTTGAACATAATAATGTCCTGTTTCAATAGAATCTTCACTTAGTTTGTTTATTGTTTCGTAAATAGTGTCTTTTAAATACTTTGTATGTTTATTTAATTTTTCTACTCTTCTGTTAACATCCTTTAGCTTTTTCAAATTTTCATCAATAAGAAATTTAATAGTATCAGAATAAATCATGTTAACATCCGATAATGTTGAAATAACCTCTGTTGAACACTTGTCAATAATATTTTCTCCTGTAAATTCATACTTGCTTTCAGTATCTTCTTGTTCTTTTTCACGTTCTTTGTGAATAATATGTGTTTTAATAATGATAAAGACTGCAAAAAGAACTACTAACCCAATTGCAATAAATCCAGCCCAAGAAAATAATAAAGCCAAAAGAAATGCAACTAGAAATGCAGAAAATGCGGTAAAAAACCATCCGCCAATTATAGAAAGCACTCCGGTAATTCTGTAAACTGCACTTTCCCTGCCCCATGCTTTATCGGCTAGGGATGTTCCCATTGCAACCATAAAAGTAACATAAGTTGTTGAAAGAGGAAGCTTTAATGATGTGGCAAAAGAAATAAGAATACTTGCTACAACCAAATTTACAGAAGCTCTTACAAGGTCAAATGCTTTACCTTCTTCTTCTTTATCATGTGCAACAGGCTCAAATCTTTTTGAGATTTTTTCTGTAATTCCTGCCGGAACTATATAATTAAAGGTTTTGCTAAAATTCAATGAGTTTCTTACTATAGAGCGAGAAACTAATGAGGAACCAAATCTTTCTGTACCTTCACTTTGTCGGCTTAAATCAAGTGTCGTTTTAACAACACCTCTTGCTTTTCGGCTTACCCACAGGGTTACAACCATTATTAGTCCTGCAAGAACAAGTAACATTACAGGTGTCTGGGTTTTCCCTTGCAAAGCAGTCATTAAAAATCCATTTGGATCAGCATCAGGATTGGCAATAAAATCTTTAAAAGCCGCTAAACCCGCAAGAGGAACACCGATAAAGTTTACAAGGTCGTTACCTGCAAATGCCATTGCAAGGGCGAATGTCCCAATTAAAATTATAAATTTAAAAATATTAATTTTAGTAAACCAATTCAATAACTGTAAGATTAATGACCATCCTATAAAGCTAACTGTAAGGATAATAAGTGCATTTTCCTTTATAAGTTCTTTTGAGCTATCCGACATAAAAGCAGCTCCTTTAACACCTTTGATGAGAATAAAGTAAGTGATTGCCGAAATAGCAAATCCACCCCATAAAGCTCCGTAATTTTTTAATGTTTTTTTATAATCGAAAGAAAATAAAATTCTTGTAAGGTATTGAACAAACGCTCCAATGCTGAAAGCAACAATTACCGATAGTAAAATTCCCGAAATTATTGCCAATGCTCTTTCGCTATTTATATATTCACTAAATTGCATTGTTCCATTTGGATCAGAAGATATTTTAAAAATTGCAACAGCAACTGCAGCACCTAAAAGTTCAAATACAATTGATACCGTTGTAGATGTAGGAAGTTTAAAAGTATTAAAAGTGTCAAGCAGTAAAACATCAGTAACCATTACTGCAAGAAAAATTATCATTATTTCGGAAAAATAAAAATATTGAGGATGAAAAATTCCTTTTCGTGCAACTTCCATCATACCGTTTGAAAATAATGCTCCGAATAAAACACCTAAAGCAGCAATAGCCATAATAACTTTAAATGGGGCAGCTTTTGAACCTATTGCTGAATTTAAAAAATTTACTGCATCATTACTTACTCCAACTATTAAATCTGAAATTGCTAGAAAAAACAAAACTCCTACAAGAACAATGTAAATATTTTCCATTTTTACTAAAATTTGTTTTATTAAATCGGCTACAAAATAAAGTAAAGAAAATTACAAAATAAGAAATATTTAAATGTTTTTTAATAAACTGCTAAAAATTATTTTTTAGAACCATATTCGCTGAAATATTTGTAATTTTCCCTTTTTTAAATTTATCAATTAAATAAACTGTAATTATAAAACAATGAGTAAAGAAATAATTAATTTAGAACCGAAGCTATTATGGGAACACTTTTATAGTTTAACCCAAATAGCTCGTCCTTCAAAAAAAGAAGAAAAAATAATTGAATTTATCAAAAAATTTGGTGAAGACCTCGGATTAGAAACAAAGGTTGATAGCGTAGGCAATGTTGTAATCAGAAAGCCTGCTACTCCCGGAATGGAAGATAGAAAAACAGTAACACTCCAAGGTCATCTTGACATGGTTCCACAAAAGAACAGTGATATTGAGTTTGATTTTGAAAAAGATGCTATTGATGCTTACATTGACGGTGAATGGGTAACTGCAAGAGGAACAACTCTTGGTGCTGATAACGGAATGGGCGTTGCAGCTGCAATGGCTGTTTTAACATCCGATGACATTAAACACGGACCGATAGAAGCATTTTTTACTGTTGATGAAGAAACAGGAATGACAGGTGCTTTTGCCTTAAAAGATGATTTTTTAAAAGGTGATGTTTTATTAAATATGGACTCTGAAGATGAAGGCGAACTTTATGTAGGTTGTGCCGGTGGTATAGATGTATTTGCAACTTTTGATTATACCGAAGAGAGTATTGACCAATCTTCAAAAGCATACAAAATTGAAATTTCAGGATTAAAAGGTGGACACTCAGGACTTGATATTCATCTTGGAAAAGGAAACGCTAATAAATTACTAACCCGTTATTTATGGCATGCAACAAAAGAACATGGATTAAGAATTGCCTATATTGAAGGTGGAAATTTAAGAAACGCTATTCCACGAGAAGCGTATGCAATAGTTACTATTCCTTCTGCCAATACAAGTGATTTTGAAAACTGTGTTAACGATTTTGATAAAACATATAAAAACGAAATTTCTTCAGTAGATCCTGATGTTAAATTAAAAGCAACATTAACGGATATGCCTGAGAAAATTATTGACGAGAATACTCAGAATGGATTATTGAATGGCTTATACGGTTGTCCTCACGGTGTTATCGGAATGTTATCCGAAATGCCTGATGTTGTAGAAACATCAACAAGTCTTGGTGTTATAAAAATGGAAAATGGACAAATTGAAGTTATTTCATTAACAAGAAGTTCTGTTGACAGTTTTAAGGAATATACTGGAAATATGATTAAAATTATTTTTGAACTTGCCGGAGCAAAAGTAAAATTTGAGGGTTCATATCCAGGTTGGAAACCAAATCTTGATTCTCCAATTTTAAAAACAATGAAGGAAGGCTACAACAGTAAATTTGGTAAAATCCCTGCAATAAAAGTTATTCACGCAGGTTTGGAATGTGGACTTATCGGTGATGTTTATCCAAATATGGATTTAATTTCATTTGGACCTACAATTCGCTATCCTCACTCACCTGATGAAAAAGTGAACATCGCAACTGTTAAAAAATTCTGGGATTTCTTAGTTGTAACTTTAGAAAATATTAGCAAAAAATAATTTATTTTAATTTATTTTTTATCAAGCCTCTTTTAATTTTTAGAAGAGGCTTTTTTTTTATGTTAATTTGTGTGTGTGAAAAAAAATTAAAGCCACAGATTCACAGATTACAAAAAGAGTAATTTTATAATCTGTGGCGAATTTGATTACCCACAGTATTTGACATAGAACCGCTTTTTTTAATGGAAATAATAGAAACTCCCTTTACAAGTCAAACATTTCTTTCATGTTTGTCCAAAGGATGCGTTTTTTTTCTTTACTCATAGCAATATCCGTGAGGTTAAAAGAAGTAAATAAAATTTTTGTATTTCCTATAGTTTGTAATTTATCAGTAGTCATATTTTTAATAAATGATTTATTAATATCAAAACCGATAATATTTTTACATTCTAGTTCTTCTATAATTTGATCAACATCTGAGTTTTGTAACTGATTCGCATTAATTAGTGCAATATCGTTGAAGTCATGATTTACAGCAGCGAGTATCTTTTGTAGTACCATTTTATCTTTTTCAATAATCCATCTTGCGTCTTTATACTCAACCAAAATAGCTGTTGATTTTTTGTTTTCGCCTATAAATTCAACACTTTTATAAGGAGTTGCAGATTCTTTTACACGATTTTCTTTTCCCTCTGAAACATAATTTTGATTATTTTTTTTTTCTTCTTTTTCATCAATCACATAAATACCTTCATTCAAAAGATTGGATAAAAATAAAGGACTTGATTCGGGTTTATTCATTTGTAAAAGTATTAAATAATCAAATTTCAAACTATAATTCAAATAACGAATTTATAAATTATCTTTGCTTTTGAGTTTTAAAAACCAATAAATGTTTTGACACATGAAAAACAAAATACAAATTAAGGATAAAGAGTTTGTTACCTATATTTTGCACGATGAAATTCTTAAAAACATTAAAAGAGTTGCAATACAAATTAATGCAGACTACAAGGGAAAATCGCCAATATTTTTGGCAATACTTAATGGTAGTTTCTTTTTTGCATCGGATTTATTAAAAGAAATAAATCTGAATTGTGAAATTTCATTTGTTAAATTAGCTTCCTATATCGGAACAACAACAACTGGTCAGGTAAAAGAACTTATTGGAATAAACACTCCTCTTAATGGACGCGACATTATTATTCTTGAAGATATTGTGGATTCAGGAAAAACAATGAAGAGCCTTCTGTATCAAATCGAACAACATTTTCCTAGTAGTGTGAAATTAGCTACACTCTTATTCAAAAAAGAAGCACTTATTGAAGATGTAAATCCCGATTATGTTGGATTTACAGTTACCAACGAATTCCTTGTAGGCTACGGGCTTGATTATGACCAATTTGGAAGAAACCTGAAAGACATTTATATTTTAGATGAGGATAGAAAATGATATTTGTTGCTAAAAATATCTGTCAAAGAATTAAAGATTTAAAAAAAATATTATTATTCTTGAAAATTTGGTTAATTTTGCCCCCAAATAAAATAGAATCTTAAATTAAAAAAAAATTAATATGAAAAAATTATTTGTTACACTAATGATGTTTACATTTGTTTTTGGTGCTATTGCTCAAAACAATGTAAAAATTCCTGTTGGAAAAGATGTACTTCCAGGGGAAAAAGCCGACCACATAAAAGTTCCGTATAAATACGACCAAATGTTTGGAGGCACAAGAGAAATGGTACATTCTAACTACACTTTTACTTCTGCATTAGATGATTGGACAGCTAATGGAAATACTTATGCTTCAATTTTATTTCCTGATACTAACGTATATGTTAGATACTCTGATGGGGGAGGTGGACATGAGTTGGGTTATGTAAGTTGGTGCTCTGTAGGAGCAATGTTTGACCCAAGGTCAGATATGTTTGCCAATTATATGGCACCCGATTATAAATTAGAAGATCAAGAACCATATACACTTGATACAGTTGCATTTTTCTTTACTTACGAAAGATTTACAACTGATGCAGTTATTGATACTTTGGTTGTTCATATTTACAATACTGATAAAGTTCATGCTTACAACTGGGTAGATGGTGGTGGAAATCCTATTGAACCATTTGGTACTGTTGGATATGACATTGCAAAAGGTGAAGGAACTGATTTTACTTTGGAATTTAAATATGAGCTTACAATACAAGATACAAACACTTTTGCTGATGGATACTGGGGTATTTTTACAGTTCCTATTCCAGGAGGAATGTCAGCAACAGGTCCTGTAGCTGTTACATGGACATTTAAGCCTGGTTATGAATATACTACCAATGATACTATGGGTGGTCAATGGGATAATCCAGAACCTTACAAAAAATTAAATGCTTTCAAATTTGGTCTTTACAGCGATAATGATGCTTGGTTACTTGAAACTTACAATAACGGTCTTTTAGTCGTTAGATGGGGAAGATACGAACCATGGCCAGATGCTAACCACCAATATTATTTTGCAGGAACAGGTTGGAATGATTACTCATATTACGCCATTACTTATTTTGGAATAACATTCGATGACGAATGGGCAGTAGAGGAATTAAATAACAATGTATCTGTTAGTGATATTTATCCAAACCCAACTAATGGTGTTGCAAACGTTAAGGTTTCATTACAAAAGCCTGAGAAGGTAAAAATTGAAGTTATCAATGCACTTGGACAAAAAGTATCAGAAACTCCTGAACTTTTATTCCCAGTAGGAAGTCATGTTGTTGACATTAATACTAACGAACTTGAACAAGGATTATACTATTGTAGAATATCTTCAGCAAGTTCTTTTGTAACAAAATCATTTATCGTTAAATAAAATAATCAATTACAAATTGTTAAAAAAAGCTCCATAATCGGAGCTTTTTTTTTGCTTTATGCAAAAAGTAAAGACTACGTCTGTCAAAAACAGATTCACAGATTTATATAAAATTAAATCTCTGATAATCAGTGTAATCTGTGGCAACATTTTTCGTCAATTTCAAATATATGCATTTTCGGAGTAGATTCAAAAATGATTTTTGTAAATTTCAATTTATAAAAAATATATTTTATGAATAAAAAAGAACAACTATTAAAAATTATTGAAGTTTTTGAAGCAACAAAACCAAAACCTGAAACGGAACTTAGCTATGAAAATTCGTATCAACTTTTAGTAGCAGTAATTTTATCAGCACAATGCACTGATAAACGAGTAAATATTATTACAAAAGATTTTTTCAAAACATTTCCAAGTTATGAAAAGCTATCATTAGCAAAGCATGAAGATGTTTTTGACAAAATAAAAAGCTGTAGTTATCCAAACAACAAAGCAAAAAATTTGATAGGAATGGCAAAGGTTTTAAAAAATGAATTTAACGGAATAGTTCCATCTGATATTGACCAATTACAAAAAATGCCGGGAGTTGGAAGAAAAACCGCAAACGTTGTTGCTTCAGTAGCATTTGGAAAAGCAACCATGCCTGTTGATACACATGTTTTTAGAGTAGCTCAAAGAATTGGAATTGTTAAAACGTCAAAAACACCGAGAGAAGTAGAAGATCAGTTACTAAAAATCATACCAAAGGAAAAAATCCATGACTTACACCACTGGTTAATATTGCATGGGAGATATGTTTGCAAAGCAAGAAAACCACTTTGTGAAGAATGTAAAATATCAACCTTTTGTAATTATAAGAAGTCCCTTTAGATGTCTCTTAAAAATATTTTTATATCTTTGTAGAATAAATATTGATGGTCTATTTTTAATAAAAAGAATTAGCAAGTACTAAACAAAGTTTTTCAATAACAAAAAAAATAAAAATGAATAAACATATAAATATAATCATAATTGGTGTAACGATTTTAGTTTCCGTATTTATATTAACAAATACCTACAAAAACAGAAACAAATCGAATGACATTATAAATGTAACAGGACTTGGGGAAAAAGATTTTAAATCGGATTTAATTGTTTGGAGCGGTTCTTTTTCAGCAAATGATTACAATTTGAAAGTAGCTTATGAATCATTAAAAAAGGATAAAGAAACAGTTAGGAAGTATTTGATTTCAAAAGGTGTTGACAAAAAAGAAATACTGTTTTCATCAGTAAATATCAATAAACAATTTTCGAATAGATATGATGAAAAAGGTCATAGACATAGTGAATTTACAGGTTATAAATTAAAACAACAGCTAGAAATAGAATCAAAAAATATTGAGAAAATTGAGAATATATCTCGTGAAATAACAGAACTTATAAATATGGGAGTAGAATTTTACTCATATAGCCCACATTATTATTACACTAAATTATCAGAATTAAAAATTGAAATGATTGCTACTGCAACAAATGATGCAAGAACACGAGCGGAAAAAATAGCAGAAAATGCAGGAGCTGATATTGGAAATTTGAAATTTGCACGAATGGGAATATTTCAGATTATCGGACAGAATTCAAATGAAGATTATTCATGGGGAGGAACATTCAATACATCCTCTAAAATGAAAACAGCTACCATTACAATGAAACTTCAATTTGGCATTAAATAAATGAGTCCACTCTAAAAAGTCTTAAAATAATTTTTGGAATTAGTTATCTTTTTTTAAGAAATCCCGAGTTCTGGTATTCTATAAAAATAAATTAAATTAACGATAGAAATTTAATAAATTAAGCGAACTTTGAATTTTAAAAGAATCTAAGTATGATAACACGAATAGAAATAGACGGGTTCAAAACATTCAACAACTTTAAAATGGAATTTACTCCATTTACTGTTGTGGCTGGCACTAATGCTTCCGGAAAAAGCAACTTATTTGACGCCCTAAAACTACTGTCGAATCTTGCTGAAACCGATCTGAAAACAGCTTTTAACAATCCTAATTTAAGAGGAGAAGCTCAAGAGCAATTCTCTCAATATTCAGATGGGGAATTTGCAAATGAAATGAAATTTTCCGTAGAAATTCTGTTGGATATTTCAGTAACAGATAATTGGGGAGAAACTTATAAGCTAAAATATACTCGGGTCAGATATGAAATTGAAATAAAAAGAAAACGAAACACTAAAGGTTTTGATGATTTGTTTATTACACGAGAAGTTCTAAAACCAATTAAACATCAAGAAGATAAATGGTTAAAAAATCATATTTCTAATAAACTAATAGAAAAATGGAGACCTAAGGTGTATGGTAGAAGAGGTACTCCTTATATTACAACAGAAGAAAAAGACGGAAAAACCATTATCCGTATTCCTGCTGATGGTAAGCCGGGACGAGGAAGACTTAGTATCGCCAATAATATTTCTCAAACATTGTTAAGTAGTATCAACAGTGTAGATTTCCCTC
Organism: Bacteroidota bacterium; assembly: GCA_034723125.1. NCBI lineage: Bacteria > Pseudomonadati > Bacteroidota > Bacteroidota bacterium. Next base: position 13,072 of record JAYEOP010000088.1, read on the forward strand.
ACGTATTTGCAACAAAACAAGAAATGATAAATTGGCATTTTTTACAACTCAATCCTGAAGAACTTAGTAAACCAAGCCCTCGCATAGCATCAGATATTATCACCCCGAGCGGAGGTAATTTGGCAGCATCACTCTACAGACTAAAAATAGATGATGATAGATATTTAAATGACATTTCAAGAGAACTTAATAATTTATTGCCCAATTTTGTCAAAGTAGATGTTACGGAAGATGTTGCAGAAAATAGATTTATTATAAAACTTATCAGTGAAGACGATAGGGAATTTTCATCGCGTGTACTTTCAGAAGGAACACTGCGACTACTTATACTTTGTATTCTTAAATATGATCCAAAATATAACGGGACACTATGTTTTGAAGAACCTGAAAATGGCATTCATCCTTACAGAATTAATATGATGATTGAACTGTTAAAAGGACTTTCAACTGATTTGCTTGATAAAGGAAATGTTGGATTTCCTCTAAGACAAATGATAGTTAACACTCACTCTTCTTTATTTATCAGAAAACTTTTAAACCCAGATAAATTAACATCTAATATTTCAATATGGTTTTCAAAACTTATAACTAATATTTCAACTAAATCAGGTATTAAAATTAAATATAAATCAACTAAAATATTACCTGTTCGTAAAAACAATATTCAGTTGCAATTTGATTTTGTAACATCAAGCGAATTGGAAATGACCGAACTGGAAGTGAAAAAATATTTAGAAACTAAAGATTTTGAAAATTAGATTATGAGCAATATTTTACAGATAGCTTACACAACAGAAGGTAGTACGGATAAGCGATTTCTTGGAAATATAATTGAAAAAACTTTTGAATCTTTACTTTTTGAAGGTAATATCGAAATAGAAATTCACCAACCAATTCATGTTACAGAACAAGGGAAAACTTTTAACGAAAAAATTAAAGCAATTGC
>JAYEOP010000088.1:14117-17844 GCA_034723125.1 Bacteroidota bacterium
AGCAATTGCCCTCATTTAGAGATTTTAAAGAAAATGTTAGACTTTCACTTATAAATCTGAATTATTTGCATTAAAAAAGAAATAAAAATTTGATTCAAATTTTCAATTATAATTAGTGCCTCTAAGAAAACTATCAAATTTTGCAGAGTTTTCTTAGAGGCACTAATTAGATGTTACCAAGGCTATTACAGATTTACTTGAAGAACATCGTCAGGAAATCTTTCATTATTATTAATTTTTTAAAAACGAAAAAAAAACATCTTGTTTTTTAAAGATAAAACACTATTTTTGTTATCAAAGAAAAATTACGTTAAGCACGTGGACTAATATTATTGTAAATTGCATTTTATAAATTAATGAATATTAATATTTTTGTACAAATAATTTAGTTTGGCTGTTTAATAAACTGAAATAATTTAGTTATGGCAAAAGAAGAGAATGCAAAAGAAAAAGTACTGAATTTGACAATTTCAAATTTAGAAAAGCAATATGGAAAAGGTATTGTAATGAAAATGAATGAAAATAGTCTTGGGGAAATTGAAAAAATTTCAACAGGTTCTTTGGGGCTTGATATTGCCTTGGGTGGTGGTGGTTTACCAAGAGGCAGAGTTACAGAAATATTTGGTCCCGAATCATCTGGCAAAACAACTCTTGCTTTGCATGTAATTGCTGAGGCACAAAAAAAAGGTGGCGTTGCAGCTTTTATAGATGCAGAACATGCTTTTGATAAAATTTATGCAGGGAATCTGGGAATCGATATCGACAATCTCTTAATTTCTCAACCCGACAACGGAGAGCAAGCTCTTGATATTACCGACCATCTTATTCGCTCAGGAGCTATTGATGTAATCGTAATTGATTCCGTAGCCGCATTAGTACCAAAAGCTGAACTTGAAGGTGAAATGGGTGATTCTAGAATGGGGTTGCAAGCAAGGCTAATGTCTCAGGCTATGCGAAAGCTTACATCTTCAATAAGTAAAACAAAAACTATTTGCATTTTTATTAACCAATTGAGACAAAAAATTGGAGTTGTTTATGGTAATCCTGAAGTTACAACAGGTGGTAATGCACTAAAATTTTATTGCTCGGTAAGATTAGATATTAGAAGAATAGCAACATTAAAAACGGGAACAGATTCCTTTGGAAACAGGACAAAAGTAAAAGTTGCAAAGAACAAGGTAGCACCACCTTTTAAAATTGCAGAATTTGATATTGTTTATGGAAAAGGAATTTCAAGGGAAGGAGAAATTGTTGATATTGCTGTTGAACGTGATATTGTGAAAAAAAGCGGTTCATGGTATAGCTATGGTGACACTAAACTCGGACAAGGTAGAGATAGTGTAATTGAACTCCTTGGTGACAATCCTGACTTATATGATGAAATCTATTCAAAAGTTCTTGAGAAAATTAATGATAAGAAATAATAGCAATTAATTTTCAAATATACCGATAAATAAATTTAATTATGAAAAAGTTAGTATTCCTATTTTGTTTAATTACAATTTCAACTATTTTATTTGCAGAAAATGACACTTTAAGACAATATAATCCTGCAACTGTCAACACGTCATCTTATAACAGTAGTACTTACACCAAACAAATGGCAAGGTTGGATTTGCCACATCCTGCAATGATTAAAGCATTTTTAATTACCCTTTATGGCAATGCAGGTTCAACACTTAAAATGCATATTTTTGGACATGAAGGTGGAGTAATGCTTGCGGGTTTACAAAATGATGTTATAGCTCCCATAATAATAAAAAAACAAAGTGAGGGAAAAGAAACAGTTTATGTTGAAATAGATAGCCCTGGAGTTTATTTATCCAACAATCAATTTTTCCTGATGTTTGAGAATTTTAGTTCAGGATTAAAATTGATAACTGACCGAACAGATCACCCTGTAACTTGTCAATCAAGTTCAGGAGGAACTTTTTATTATCAATATGTTTATCGCCAAAGTGACCAAACATGGTATCTTGCTAGTAGTCAAAACAGGGCTTTTGCTATTGATGTAATCCTAGAGTATGAATCAAAATCATCAGAAGAAATTTTGAAAGATTATACTTCACAAGCAGGGATTGATGATGATTTATCAAATTCAACTATTGCAGCAGCAGATTATAATGATGATGATTTTATTGATTTACTTATTCGTGGAAACTTGTATGAAAACCAAAAAGACGGAAGTTTTATAGATGTTACAACTAGTAAAGGACTCGACAACAACGGTGTTTCTGCAAATGCTTTTATTGATATGGATAATGATAATGACCTTGATATAATTATTTTTAAAGCGGATGGAAGTGTTTTGTATGAAAACAACGGAGGTACTTTTACTCCACATCATTTATCACTCCCGGTATTACCTTCAATGCTGTCTTTTAGCTTTGCGGATATAAACAATGACAACTATCCCGATCTTTTTATTAGCCAATTATGGAAAAAATATCCTGAGGCAAATCCAAATTATTTCTTTTATAACGATCAAAATTTAGATTTTACCAATAACACAGCCGTTATTTACCCTAAATGGGATGGGACATGGAATTATCCCGATAAGCAATGGGATCCTCCCAACCATATAATTGAAAAAAATAGAAATAGCAGAGGCTCTCAATGGATAGATTTTGATAATGACGGAGATCAAGACCTTTTTGTTGTAAATTATTTTCTTCATCAGGATGAATTTTATAGAAATAATGGTGATGGTACTTTTACTGATATTTGTGTTGACAAAGGAATTGACCACAATGCAAACGGAGCAAATCATGGAACAGGTGTCGATTGGTTTGATTACGATAATGATGGCGATCTTGATTTACTGTTACCTCAATTTGCTCATCCTCGATTTATAGCTCCTTATGACCATCGAGGAACAACTATTTATAAAAATGATGGAGCACCAAGTTATAACTTTACAGATATGATTGGTCAATATAATGATTACTCAGGATTAAAATCCAATATTGGAATTGAGCTTGAAGAAACTCATGCTAGTGGTGCTTGGGGAGATGTAAACAATGATGGTTTAGCAGATATTTTATTGACTGTTCATTACGGTTGTCGCTATATTGATTTTTATGAGCAACAAGCCGATCATTCTTTCAAGATGAAAACTTATGATTATGGACTTGAAGGAATAAATACAGGAACGGATATTATTTGGCTAGACTACGATAATGATGGAAGACTTGACCTTGGAGGAGCAATTAGTGGAAAGTTTAGGCTTTTCAAAAATAATGTTTGGAATAGTAGAAAATATTTGGAATTAAGCTTAAAAAGTACTTCAGCAAATAAATATGCAATAGGTGCAAGAGCAACAGTTTATGCAGGAGGAGAAAAATTTACTCAGGAGGTTTGTGCAGGAAGAGGACAAAAAATGCAGAAACCTTACAGATTGCATTTTGGATTAGGATATCGTTCCACCATTGATTCAGTTGTTGTACTTTGGCCAACAAATCCACAAAAAAGAGAAACTTTTAAAGGGCTAGCTGTTGACAATATTTATAAACTTACAGAAGGTGGAGGTAAAGAACTTTCAGTAACTGATGCTTTCAGTTTTTCTCATAAAGTTTATCCAAATCCATCAAGTGGAAAAATAACCGTTGAACTTGGAATTAAAACTACAACTCATGTAAAAATTGTAGTGTATAATTCTTTGGGGAAAGAAATATCAAATATTTGTGATAAAGACCTTTTTACAGGAGCATACAAATTTGATTGGGAC
>JAYEOP010000089.1 GCA_034723125.1 Bacteroidota bacterium
TTACACAAAGGATTTCAATTGTTTAATACTTTTTTGATACTATGTCAAATACTGTGGGTAATCAAATTTGATTCACAGATTACAAAAAGAGTAATTTTGTAATCTGTGAATCTGTGGCTTTAATATTTTTCCACCCACACAAATCAACATAGAACCACTTTTTTGTAAACATCAAGATTCCCCTCAGCCATTTTTTCTTTGGAAAAATGCTCAAGGGTTTTTCTTGCATTTGCTATAATTTTATTTTTTAGTGTTTCATCTTTAATTGCTAATTCTACAAGTTCAGAAAGTTCTTTTATGTTTTTCACTTGTGCAATTAAAGCGTTTTCCTTATGTTTTATTATTTCGCTTACACCACCTGCATTTGTTGCTACCACTGGAACTCCGCAAGCCATAGCATCAAGGATTGTTGTGCCTAAGCCTTCGGTTTTAGAAGTAAACAAAAACACATCAACCTCATGTAAAATTTCAGGAATATCATTTCTAAAACCTGTGAGAATAACATTTTTCGCAAGTCCTTTTTTGTTAATGTAACTCCTAATATCTTTTTCTAAAGGACCTTTACCAATTATAAAAAAAATTGCACTTATATTCTTTTTAAGCAAATCCTCTGCTGTATCAACAAAAGTAAAATAATCTTTATGGTCAGCAATTGCAGATGTGTTAGCAATTATTATTTCTTCGTTTTTCAAAGAATACTCATTCCTGAGTTTATTGGTATTTTGTTTAGCTTCAAATTTCTTCACATCAATTCCTGAATGAACAACCTCTAGTTTTGCTTTATCTTTAATTGCAGGTTCTAAAATATCTTTAACTGTTTTAGAGATGCATATATATTTTTTTATACAATCACAATTATATTTTTTCTTTGATAAAAATGAAGAATGAACAGGAAAATCTACTCTTCTGCTAACAATAACTTTTGGTAATTTCGTAAAAAGACTATTGATAAATAAAAAAGTATGAGCTTTGGAATCATGAACATGGATTATATCAATTTCATTTTTTATGCAAATAAAATTAATTATACTCCTGTTTTTAATGTTGTTTAAAAGTCCTGTTTTTAAAGAATAGAAGGGAATATCGTTGTTAATGCAATAGTTATTCATTGCATTTCCTTTGGCACAAAGAAACCACTGTTTGCAGGATTTATTTTTCAATTCCTCATACAAATAAGCTGCTTGTTGCTCACCACCTCTCCATTCTTTATGAAAAGAAATATGAAGAATTTTTAATTTTGCTTGCATCATTAGTAAACTTCTCGTAATTGTTTTTTTTAAGAAACAAAGATAATGAATAATCTAGAACTGCACTCATTACTTTTTAGAGCGGGCTCATTAATACTAATAATATCAGCACATTTTCTTTCTAAAAATTTCAAATAAAACGAAAAAGCATTAAAAAGTAATACTTTTTACATCCATTGTATAACCTCCAAAAATACCAAAACCATTTTCAATATTTCCATAAACCTGAACCGGCTCTGAAAATGGATTTTCACCTCTTTCGTAGTACAATGCTAAACTTCGTTTGTAAAGATAGGCTTCTCTGCTTAGCGAGTATAAAACTACAACGAATGTTTTGTTCGGTGTAAAATTCCAATCCTCTATATAAGCAGAAATCTCAATACTTTGTCCGCTAAAATATTTATCAGAAAAAATATATTCTTGTTCGGATTGAATTTCTATTGCAGGATTATCTGTTTCATCATTAATGTGATAATTTATATTTATTTCTTGATAACTAATTGTTGTGTCAGGGTAATTATAATAAGTATTTGTATCAATTGAAAAAATTGAAAGCATATAATAATTATCACCAGCTTTAGAATCATTGAACTTCACATTGATATGCCCTGTTAATTCACCCCAAGTGCCATGTTGACTCCAATAAGTAGAAGAATCTTTCACACTTTTAGTAAGTCCTGATATTTCAACCATTGTTGGTAAAGTACTTGTACTGCTTATATCCTTATATCCTTTTCGTGAAATTTCAACTTTGTATTTAGCCCCAAATTCAGCAGTATTATTTTGTAAAACATAAAATGTCTTTTTATTTGTTTCTGTAATTGTATTTATTAGTTGATTGTTTTTGTATAACTTAACTGTTGCATTTTTTAAATATTCAATCTCAGCATTATCAAGAACCGATAAACTTTTACTTAGCTGAAATTCCCAACTGCTATCCGGGGAAAACATACAATTTAGAACTAATTGAGGTGTTACCAAAGGAAAGTCATCAATATCCTCAGTTTTTTCACAAGAAAAAAAGAAAGCTGTTGTAACAAATATTAAAGCAAAATATATATTTTTCATATTTTCACAAAATTAAAATTTAAAAGAATAACTAACAGAAGGTAAAAACGGAAACAGACTTACACGCCTTAGTGCTTTGTTGCCTCTGCTATCGTATCCGAAATAATAATAAAATGGATTTTTTCTGTTGTAAGCATTATAAACTCCAAGAGTCCAGATGCTTTTCCCCCACTTCTTTTTTACTGTTCTTCTAAAAGAAATATCAAGGCGGTGGTAACTTGCCATTCTAAAACTATTTTTTTCATCAAAAGACTCAATTTCATCCATCCACCAATATTTGTTATTTTGCTGAAAAGGTAAATAACGCACAGTTGGCAATGTTACGGCATTTCCTGTTCCATACACCCATGTTGCAGAAAAGTCCCACAGCTCATCTATTTTTTGCATTAGTGCAATAGAAATGTCATGCCTTCTATCATATTTATAAGGAAAGATTTCTCCAAAATTTATATTTTCGAATTGTCTGTCTGTTTTAGACCATGTATAACCTATCCAGCCTTTTGTGTTTCCATACTTTTTTTGCAAAAAAACTTCAACACCGTACGACCATCCTTTTCCTGTTTCAATTTTCTTTTCCCAATCAGTTTCTGAACTAAGGAAAGTTGCACCATCCTTATATTCAATTAAGTCATCCATTTTTTTATAATAGCCTTCTACGGTAAATTGAATTTTCTTTTTTATTGTTTTAGCAATACCTACTGCTGTCTGATAAGATTTTTGAGGTTTAACATTTTCTGTTGAAGGAACCCAAAGGTCGGTTGGCAATCCAATTGTAGAATTTGTAAGTAAATGAACATATTGTTGCATTGATGCAAAAGAAGCTTTTGCTGACCAACCTCCGTCAAATAAATATCTCATTGCAAGTCTTGGTTGCAAGGAGTGATAATATTTTTTCTTTAATAAAAATCCTGAATAATGTAATCCGATATTAGCTTTTAGGTGGCTACTGATTTTATAATCATCTTCAATGTAAAGAGCTATTTCATTAGCATAAATTTCTTTTGCTCCTTCAAAGCTGTCAATATTTGTGGTTCCTGAATTTTGAATTTTATAAGTTGTAGCTCCCGGATGAAAAGTATGATAAATATTACTAAAACCAAATTTTATGTAATGGTCGGGGTTTGGTAAAAAATCAAAATCTATTTTCCCTGTAATATCGTTAATTCCTGAGAGGTAATCAATTGAATAAATATTGCTTAATGTTCCTGTGTCATTTATGACAATACTTTCTTTGTAGTTATTAACCTGAAAATTATATTTACTGTATGTCATTGTAACATTTCCAAATAACTTTTCATTAAACTGATGATTCCATCTTAAAGCAGATGTGAGGTTTCCCCATTTAAGTCCTGAATTTGCTTGCTCTTTATAAATCACACCATCATAAAGATATTGATAAGGTTTTGTATTGCTGTAAAATTTGTCATCTCCCATGTAAAGGCTCAAATACAATCTGTTTTTGTCGTTAAATTTATGATTAACTTTTGCATTCAGGTCATAAAAATAATATCCCTGAGTAGTGTATTCATCACCATTTATCAATCTTATCATTGGCTGAGCAATAATGTCCATGTAGGTTCTTCTTGCAGAAACGATAAAAGATGTCTTGTCTTTAATTATAGGTCCTTCAACTGTAAGCTTTGAAGCAATTATCCCAAGAGAACCTTCTGCATGGAACTTTTTCATATTTCCATCTTTCATCCTAATGTCAAGTACTGAAGAAAGTCTGCCACCGTAACGGGCAGGAAAACCGCCTTTAATTAATTCAACATTTTTAATTGCATCAGCATTAAAAACAGAGAAAAAGCCAAATAAGTGAGATGCGTTATAAACAGGTGTTCCGTCTAACAAAATAAGATTTTGATCAGGACCACCACCACGAACATAAATTCCACTTGCCCCCTCGGTTCCCGATTGAACCCCCGGTAGTAGTTGAATTGTTTTTAAAACATCAACTTCTCCCAATAATGCAGGTAACTCTTTTATTTGCTCAACAGGTAGTTTTATAGTACTCATTTTTGTTGATTCTTCAATTCTTTCACTTTGTGTGGCACTTATTTCCACTTCTTCCAAAACAATTGAAGGTTTTAAACTAATTTTTATTTGTTTGTTTCTTTTGAGATCAACTTTTATAATTTGTGATGAATAACCAACATAGCTAAAAACAAGAGAAAAAGTATCGGCAGGCAAAGTAAGACTGAAAAATCCATAAACATTTGTTGATGTTCCAACTAATCTGATTGGGTCAAAAATATTAGCACCTATTAGCAACTCGCCTGTTTCCGAGTCACTTATGTATCCGTTTATTGTATATTTTTGAGCAAATATTGAATTATAACTCAATAATAAAACCGAAAGAAACAGTAAAATTTTAATTTTCATAAATTATAAAATAATTATATTTTATTAATTTTTTTATTAGGAATAACTGTTATTTCACACAAATATTATTCCATCAAAATAAGAATAAAAATTAGAGACATATAATAGTGTAAAATGGTTGCGTG
>JAYEOP010000090.1 GCA_034723125.1 Bacteroidota bacterium
TATTCATAACTTTCGAAGCGAAGCAAGTCCGTAGGATTAGCTTTTACCTTTTACCTTTTAGTTTTTACCTTTTAGTACTTTAAGGCACTTCTTTTTGTTTATTTGTTTAAACGCAGAGTTGCAGAAACGCAGAGGAAAAAGTAACAAAAAAAGTCAACCCTATTCAGGCAAGCACAAAGCACAGACTGCGAACTGGAGACTGCCTACTGCTGACTTGTTTATTTTATTAGTAAATTTGACAAAATGACACATTATTAAGTGTTTTTATAAAAAAAGAATTATTGTAGTACTGCAAAAGTCCAATGGCATTAAACTTGAAGTTAGGGCAAAAGCTTTTAGAAATTTGAAAAATCATTGATAAAGAAATCATAAAAAAGGCATAAAAAAAACAGTCATTACATAAAACAAATTGTTAATATTGTCTTTTAAATAAAACTTATATGAACAGCAAAAAGAAACTTTCAGGCGAATTTGGATTTATGGGATCTGACTCTCCCGGTGGACAAGGCGAATTTATCTCTATTTTACCCCCTGATGAAGAGCAAGAAAACGAAGATGATAAAATACCCAACAAACTACCAATATTACCTTTACGAAATACTGTTTTATTCCCCAACACTGTTATTCCTATAACAATTAATAGGGAAAAATCAGTAAAACTTATTAGTGATGCAGAAAAATCTGACAGGAAAATAGGTGTTGTTGCTCAAAGATCGCAAGATATTGATGACCCGGAACCGGAAAATATTTTTGAAATAGGTACTGTTGCAAACATAATTAAAAAAATTAAGTTGCCTGATGATAATACTATGGTTATTATTCAGGGAATAACAAAGTTTAAAATAAAAAATCTGGTAAATACAGAACCATATTTACTCGCAGAAATAGAACTTAAAAAAGCAAAAAAATTCAAGACTAACAAGCGAATAGAAGGAATGTTGTCAACCATGAAAGACATGGCGAAACAAATAATTAATCTTTCCCCAAACATTCCAAAGGAAGCATCAATAGCCCTTGACAACATTGACGTTCCAATGTTTCTAATAAATTTTATTGCTTCAAACCTGAATATAGGAGTAAAAGAAAAACAGGAAATTTTAAAAATTGAGGATGTCCCTACTAAAATTTCATTGATATTAAAGCATTTGAATCAAGAATTGGAAATGCTAAAGATAAAAAATGAAATTCACTCAAAAGTAAAAACCGACCTTGACAAACAACAAAGAGATTTTTTCCTCCAACAGCAACTAAAAGAAATACATGAGGAACTTGGTACTTCAAGCCCCGAAAAAGATTTTGAAGATTTTAAAAAAAGAGGAAAAAAGAAAAAATGGGATAAAAAAACAAAAGAATTATTTGATAAAGAACTTGTAAAACTTCATAGGACAAATCCTGCAGCAGCGGATTATTCGGTTTTAGCAAACTATGTTGAATTGTTGCTTGACCTTCCATGGAACGTTTATTCAAAAGATAATTTAGATTTAGATAAAGCACAGAAAATATTAGATGAAGATCACTACGGACTTGAAAAAATAAAAGAAAGAATACTGGAATACCTCTCGGTAATAAAAATGAAAGGAGATATGAAAAGCCCTATTTTATGTCTTCACGGACCTCCGGGGGTTGGTAAAACTTCACTTGGAAAATCCATTGCACGAGCCATGGGAAGAAAATATATTAGAATGTCGCTTGGCGGATTACATGATGAAGCAGAAATTAGAGGACATAGAAAAACATACATTGGAGCAATGCCGGGGCGTATTATTCAATCGATAAAAAAAGCAAAAACTTCAAATCCTGTTATCGTCCTTGATGAAATTGATAAAGTAGGTAATGATTATAAAGGCGACCCTGCTTCTGCTCTTTTGGAAGTGCTTGACCCCGAACAAAATTCTACCTTTTATGACAATTACCTTGAAATGGAATTTGATCTTTCCCATGTAATGTTTGTCGCTACTGCAAATACATTAAACACAATTAATCCTGCACTTCGCGACCGATTGGAAATAATTGATTTGAGCGGTTATCTTTTAGATGAAAAAATACAGATTGCAAAAAAATTCCTTCTACCAAAACAACGAAAAATGCATGGTCTTAATACCAAACATATCATGCTTAATGAACAAATTATTTCCTCAGTTGTTGAAGATTACACACGTGAATCAGGTGTTCGTTCTCTTGAAAAAACTATAGCAAAAATATGTCGTTATCAAACAAAATCATTTCTTTCTAATTCCAAAGATTTTATAAAGAATGTTAATGCTGAAAAATTATTTAAAATTCTTGGACCAAAAATATTTGAGAAAGACACCTACAAAGTTGATAACTTTCCCGGTGTTGTAACAGGTCTAGCTTGGACTCCTGTGGGTGGTGATGTACTTTTTATTGAAGTGAATGTTGCTCCCGGAAAAGGAAAACTAAATCTTACAGGAACCTTAGGTGATGTGATGAAAGAATCAGCATTGCTTGCTTATACTTACCTAAAATCTCATTATCAAGATTTCAAAATTGATTCTTCAGCTTTTGAAAATTGGGATATTCACATTCACGTTCCGGAAGGTGCTGTTCCAAAAGAAGGACCATCAGCAGGAATTACAATTCTTACAGCTTTGGTTTCTATTTTTACACAAAGGAAAGTAAACTCAAAATATGCAATGACAGGTGAGCTTACTCTTAGAGGCATAGTGTTGCCTGTAGGTGGAATTAAAGAAAAAATACTTGCTGCAAAAAGACAAGGAATTTCGGATATAATTTTATGTGCAAGCAACAGAAAAAATATTGAGGATATTAATAAGAAATATCTGGAAGGAATTAAGTTCCATTATGTAAAAATGGCAAAAGAAGTGATTGACATTGCTTTAGAAAAAAATAAAATTAAAAATCCAATAAACATTAATAATCCTGAATTTGCAAAAAAGAAGAAGAAGTAGAGTTGCGATTCACTGATAGAGTACAAAATGTTGTTACAGCTTATTACCATATTCAAGGTCTCCGGCATCTCCAAGTCCGGGTACAATGTATGATTTTGAATTCAATTTTTTGTCAATTGCAGCAGTCCAAAGAGTAATATTTTCATCTTTTAATTCTTTTTGCAAATATTCTATACCCGATACTGTTGCTATTATTACAACCAAATGAGTATGTTTCGGTTTCCCGTTTTTAAGCAATCCTCTGTAAGCACCTACTAACGACAATGCAGTTGCAAGCATAGGATCGGCAATTATCAGTGTTTTATCATCAAGCTTTGGAGTGGAAATATAATCAAGTTGAATAAAAAAATCGTTTTCAGAAGTATGTTTTCTGTAAGCAGAAACAAAAGCATTTCCTGCTTTATCAAAGTAATTTAAAAATCCGTTATGAAATGGAATTCCTGCTCGTAGAATCGTAGCAAGTACAGGCTGGCTTTTTAATACCGATGTTTTTGATTTTCCTAAACTTGTTATTACTTCTTTTTTCTTGTACTCTAATTGCTTACTTATTTCATAAGCGAAAATTTCACCTAAACGCTCTATATTTCTTCTGAATCTCATTCTGTCTTTTTGTACATCAACATCCCTAATTTCTGCAACAAACTGATTTAAGATGCTGTTATTCTCACTAAGATTATTTATTTGCATTACTCTATTTTTTTAATTTTAAATTTCACACAACAAAATTGAAGAAAATTTATGAGAAAGCAAAGAGCTTGTAAGTTTAAATTTGAATTATTTTGCATAAGCTTGCAATAAAAACTAAGATTATTTATAATAAAGCCGTTGATTTATTTCTTAACCTGAAATGTTTAGGGTTCACTCTAAAAAGTTTTAAAATGATTTTCAGCTCCTTTTTACCCCAAACTCTAAAGGGAGAAGTAGCTGAAAATCAGGACTCCCTTTAGGGAATGGGACAATTCCTGATTTTCAAAACTTGCACTCATTTTTTTTAGAGTGGACTCAGTAATAAAAAAAGTTAAAAATTATTTGGTTTATGAACATATGTTCATTATCTTTGTCGCGTAATATTTTTATTAATTAAACAAAAAGGAGTTAATTATGCCAAGAGGCGATAGAACAGGTCCCGAAGGAAGGGGTCAACAAACAGGAAGAAGAATGGGTTATTGTGTAGGAAATAATCATCCGGGTTTTGAAAATAATTCAGGAAACTTTGGAGGTGGACGTGGTTTTGGAAGAGGAATGGGAAGAGGTGCTGGAAATGCTTTTAGAAACGGAGGTGGTTACGGACAACGTTTTGATGAAAGAGTTTCAAATGTTTCTGAAAAAACATTGCTTGAAAATGATGTAAAAATTTTAAAAGAGCAATTAGAAAACATGGAAAAACAACTTTCTGAAATAAACAAAAAGGATTAAAAAGGCAACTAATTAATGAAATATAGTGCTGGCAGTGGTTTTAGAAAATTACTTATTACCCTTTGTGCTTCTTTGCGTAACACTGTGCAATAGTTATAACATGAAAAAAAGCACAGAGTTTCAAGACAAATAGGATTTTAAAATCTTAATGCCGAATAGTTGCAAAAAAAATAATAAATTTGTTAATCAAATAAACACAAAATAAAATGAATAGAGGAAGAAATCAAAGTAAAGGAAGTGGAAGCGGCAGAGGACTAGGAAGAGGTGGAGGACAAGGACGAAACAAAGGCGGTGCCTTTGGTACAGGTGGATTATGCGTATGTGCTAAATGCGGAACAAAAATTTCACACGAACAAGGTGTAAAATGTACAACATTAAAATGTCCTGAATGCGGTAAAACAATGATAAGAGAAGAATTACTTAATAAATAAAAATTGAATGAAAAAATTATTTGC
>JAYEOP010000091.1 GCA_034723125.1 Bacteroidota bacterium
TTTTGAGATAAAAGACAGTCCACAGTCGGCAGTCAACAGTCGGCAGTCCTCAGTCTTCAGTCAACAGTCAAATTCCAAATAAACAAAACTTGTCCGTATGGATTACCAAATAAACAACATAATGACAATTAAATGACAGCGAAGCAAATGACCACTAAATGACTATTGAAACAAATAAACAATTCTTCTTTGCGTCCTTGCGAGAAAATATAAACAAATCAGTCGGCAGTCAAATTCTAAAAACCCAAGCAACCTTCTTTCGCCTTGCTGTTGCATAGCTTTAGCGAATCACAGTGAAGCTACGGCAGGTACGACCCTCTATTGTAAGGAATTATTCTGATTAAAAACAATAACTCAGTATCATTGAATTTGCTCTTTCATAACCAAGGTTGGAAGCTTTTCTAAAATCCTTACAAGCATTGTCATTTTTATTTATAGTTTGATAGATTATTCCTCTGTTGTAAAAAATTTCTCCAAATTCGGAATTAAGTTCAAGTGCTTTACTAAAGTCATCAATTGCTTTTTGATACTGTTTTTCCTGAGCAAAAAAGTGGGCTCTGAAATAATAAGCAACATAATCATCGGGATTAAGTTCGACTACTTTGTTGTAATCCTTTATTGCTTCATTTTTATTCCCATTGTTATAATTTATTCTTGCACGCAAAATATAAAATGAAGCATTCTCATTATCAATTTCTATAGCAAGTTCAATATCCTTTAAAGCCTTATCGATTTCCCCAAGATTCGCATAAGTTGTAGCACGACTATGATATGCCATTGCTTCATAATTTTCTGGTTGTAGTTCAATAACTTTGGTAAAATCATTTATCGAAGCTTTATAATTTTCCATTTCTACCTGTGCGTGTCCACGCCAGTAATATGCTTTAGGGATTCTGTCAGGATGTTGTTCAATTACGTTATCCCACAAAGTCAAACTACTTTTCCAGACTTCACATCTTGCATTTGTTTTAAAAGTTAAAAGTCCGAGATAAGCTATAATTACAACATTTAAAACATTTTTGGAAAATATTTTTTTCTGTAAAAAATAATCATATAAATATCCGATTATCAGAAAAACACCTATTGATGCAACATATACAAATCTGTCTGCAATTACAAAATTATTTATTTGTAAAATTTGAAGAACCAAAACAATATTAAGTGTGAAAAATAATATTCCAAACGCAATTATTTTTGCCCTTTTTAAAAAATAAAAAAACAGAAACACTATTACACCTACAGGCAAAATAAACAAAAGATACTGCAAGGAAAAAGTTTCGGGATAAGGATAAAAAGCAGAAAGGTGAAAAGGGAAAATTAGCTTTGCTGAATAAATAGAAAAACCATAAAAAGCATAAACGATTTTTTCAAAAAATAATAATTGGTTTGAATCCGTTATCATTCCCGCTTCTTTTTGTGATAAAATAGAAATTAAACCAAAAGCAATTGCAATTAACAAAAAAGGAATTTTTTCAATCAATACTTTTTTTGATAATATTTTTCTATCAAAGAAATAATCAATAGCTACAATTGTTACTGCAAGTGAAGCCGCCATTGTTTTTGACAAAATGGAAAACAGAAATAAAGCTAATGCCCAAAAATAAAACTTCTGTTTTTTCTCATTAATATATTTAGTGTAAAAAATTAAAGATAGCAAAAAGAAGAAAGCATAAAGAACATCTTTTCTTTCCGAAATCCAAGCTACCGATTCTACATGCATTGTGTGAACCCCAAATAAAGCAGCAGCAATTATGGCAATATTAAAGTTTTTTAATAATAAAAATAATAGCCAAAATACAAGAAGTGTATTTGCCAAATGGAGTAACAAATTAATAAGGTGAAGTGTTTTAACAGGATTTTTTTTACCGAATTTCAAATCCAAGCCAAAAGATAAAATCGTTAAAGGATAATATCCACCATAGTATGATTCAGAAAATATAGTTTTTATATTTTCAAAAGACAGCTCCTGTATCAATGGGTTTTCAGTAACATAGGCACTATCATCAAAATTCGTAATTCCGTTTTTTACTGATGGAGAAAAGGCAATTATCGTTACAATAAACGCAACAACAATTATCAACATTTGCTGAATAGAAAGTTTGTTCTTATTCTCAATATATTTCTTTGCCTCTTTTGTTTTTATTTTTTGCTTCATACGAACATTGTGTTTTATAATAATTCACAAAGATAAATTATTCTATTTTCTCAAAATAAAACTACTTGGTTTTTTTTATTCCAATCTATTTCTGCTTAATTAGTGCCTCTAAGAAAACTGTCAAATTTTATGATTTCTAAGATTTTTGACCTGCCTGCCGTCAGGCATGTGAGATTTTTACTTTTTGGATATGAACTGATGCCTTTGCATCAGTGATTTGAGAAAAATAAAAATATCGCAAAAAGAAACATTTTTAATTTTGTAGAGTTTTCTTAGAGACACTAATTAGTAAACCTGCTCTAAAATTTTCTATTAATTTGGAACTAAAGCTCTGATTGTTGAGAATATTTAACAAAAAATTTATGATACCTCTTTCAGGGGAAAATCGAATGCAATTATTTAGATTTGATTAAATATTTATTATTCAGAGTTGCTTTATACCTTTTATTTTTAATCATTGAAAGGTATTCCATCTTTTAGGGAGGTTCTATAAATACATTCGCATTAAGATTTCCAGAGTTTTTTATAGACAATGAAAAAATTTGAAACACTATCGGGATAATGTAAAAAGTTTTGAAGAAGTATATGAAAAACTCTGAAAACCCTTTGGGAACAAAGATAATAAATAATCTGACTGCGTTAAAATTTTTCTCAATAGCTACGGCTATTCAGAAAAATTTGTGCCTTGCATCTTATTCATTATCTTTGTTTCTTAAAAGAAATGTATTTAAAGAACCTCCCTTTAGTGAATAAATATTTTCTTCTCTATCTTTCAAAAAATCGAATGCAGGATTATTTGAAATAGAAGATAACCATAATTTTTCGTTATCTAATTCATTTTCTTCTTGCAATAAAATAATTACCTTAACTTTTTTTTCTTTTGTTTCTAAAAGATTATCAAGACGTAAAACACCACTTCTGTCAATTATACCTGTTGTTTCAATTGCTTTCATAATATTTCGTTTTAAATCTAAAACAAAATTACTAAAACAATCTTAATTTCATTACTTCCATTTTCATTTTTCCATTTCTTATCGGTACCTCTATATTTTTATAACTATTTGGTATTAATTCTTTTTTTTCTTTTCATTTTTGTTTTCAAATAAATTTAACTTTGTCATTTATTATTCTAATTTTGTTTTCTTAAAAATTAAATATTTTTTAAATATGAAACGACTAATTTTATCAATTCTAATTATTTCAATTTCTATTAATTGTATAAGCAAAACTTATGAAGTTGGTCCATCAAAAACATATAAAAAGCCAAGTGATGTAAGTTCTCTTGTACAAGACGGAGATATAATTAACATTGATGCAGGAACTTACACAGCTGATGCAACAGCATGGTATTCCGACAATTTATTAATTAGAGGTGTTGGAGGAATGGCACATCTAAATTCAAATGGAGTTTGTGTCCAAGGAAAAGCAATTTGGGTTGTTGCAGGAAATAATACTGTCATCGAAAATATCGAATTTTCAGGAGCAACTGTTACTGATAACAATGGTGCAGGAATAAGATTGGAAGGTAAAGACCTCACCATAAGGCATTGTTATTTTCATGATAACGAAAATGGAATTTTAGCCGGAGATAATTCGGAAAGTGATATAGTAATTGAATTTACTGAATTTGCAAATAACGGATATGGAGATGGATACACTCACAACATGTACATCAATCATGTCAAAAGTTTTACACTTAGATTTTGCTATACTCATCATGCCAAAATTGGACATACGGTAAAAAGCAGAGCATACAGTAATTACATACTTTACAATCGCATAATGGACGAGCAATCAGGTACTGCAAGCATGTTGTTAGATTTACCAAACGGTGGTTTTTCTGTTGTTCTGGGAAATATTATTATGCAAGGGCCAAATGCTACAAACAATGCAATAATTTCTTATGGTGCCGAAGGATTAACTAATCCTCAAAAAGCAATTTACATTGTAAATAATACAGTTGTAAACGAAAGACATACAGGCGTTTTTGTATATGTTAAATCAGGTGCATCCTCCTTAATTGCCAATAATATTTTTACAGGAGTTGGAGATAGCGTTAAAGCAGGCATTTATGATTCTACAAATTTATATTTTTCAAATGCTTCAGATGCCGGATTAATAAACCCTGACAATTATGATTATCATTTAAAAAAATCATCTACCGCTATTGATGCAGGTATTAATTTAGGATTTATAAGTGCCTATCCTTTAACTGCAAATTATGAATATAAAGAAAAAGCCGACAGCATTTTACGAGAAAAAATCAATAATATTGACATTGGTGCTTTTGAATATTTTTATGATGTAGGGAAATTAGAACTCTACCCTAAATCAATATCGTCAATGGTTTTTCCAAATCCATTTTCAAAGCAAGCAAACATTAAAATTGATGGATTATCAATTAATAATTATCCGTTACAACTTATAGTTTTTAATACTGTTGGTCAGATTGTGAAAACAATAAAAATAGAATATCCAAAGAGAGAAATTATTTTAAAAGTTGGAAATTTAGAAAAAGGTACATATTTCTATAAGCTAAAAAGTTTTGAAAGTGATTTTTATGGATATGGAAAGTTTTTGATTTATTAGTATCTTATTTCTAATATTCGTGCTTTTGGGG
>JAYEOP010000092.1 GCA_034723125.1 Bacteroidota bacterium
AATGGTCTTTTGATGCAGGTTTATTATCGAAAAATAGAACATTTGCTTTTACTCCTTGTGCATAAAATATTCCTGTTGGAAGTCGTAAAATGGTATGCAGTTCTGTTGTTTTTAAAAGCTCTTTTCTTACGGTTTCGCCTGCTCCACCTTCAAACAAAACATTATCGGGTAAAACAACTGCTGCTTCGCCTGATATTTTTAATTGAGACTTGATGTGTTGCAAAAAGTTCAGTTGCTTATTTGAAGTTGTTGCCCAGAAATCTTGACGATTTATATATAAATCTTGTTTTTCCTGTTTTCCTTCTTCATTCGTAAATGTCATACTGCTTTTTTTACCAAATGGCGGATTTGCAAGTACATAATCGTAACGCTCTCCATTGTCCGAAACCAAAGCATCTGCCGAAGATATTAGCGTTTCGCCATCAATTTCGCCAATGTTATGCAAAAACATATTCATCAATGCCATTCTGCGAGTATTGGCAACAATCTCGTTTCCGTAAAATGTTTTGTTTTTCAAAAACTCTTTTTCGTCTATGTCTAATTTGTTATTTTCAATTATATAATCGTAAGAAGCCAAAAAGAAACCGCCTGTACCACAAGCAGGGTCAATAATGCTTTTCATAGGTTTTGGGCGAACGCAAGCAACCATTGTTTTTATCAATGCTCTTGGTGTAAAATACTGTCCTGCACCGCTTTTTGTATCTTCTGCATTTTTCTCTAAAAGTCCTTCGTATATTTTGCCTTTTACATCTGCCCCCATCAAACTCCACTGCTCTTTATCAATCATATCAATGATTTTTAAGAGTTTTGAAGGGTCTTGAATTTTGTTCTGACTTTTGATGAAGATTTGTCCTAAAATTCCTTTTTCGCTTGCCAACGAACGAAGCATTTGATTGTAAAAAACTTCTAATTCAGCACCACGCTTTTGTGATAAAGTATTCCAGTCGCAAAGTTCGGCATCTTTTATTTCTACGCTTTGGGCATTTTTAAGTTTCGGGAATTTT
Organism: Bacteroidota bacterium; assembly: GCA_034723125.1. Lineage (NCBI taxonomy): Bacteria > Pseudomonadati > Bacteroidota > Bacteroidota bacterium. The sequence continues at coordinate 1,005 of JAYEOP010000092.1, forward strand.
AATCCTTTATTGTATGGCGGTTTGTTTAATTCATTTGCCATTTTTAAAAATAGCAAATAAGTAATCTGCTCCAAATAATCACCATAACTAACGCCATCGTCACGCAATACACTGGCGAAGTTCCAAACTTTTGATATAATTGTATTTTCTGTCATTTATCTACTTCTTTAACTTTCCTTATATATAACTCGGTAATTTCCGGTAATAATATTGTTTTGCTTTATTAATATCATTTTCCTCTATACTATTAGTAATTATTGCATCATTTGTATCAGTACTTGCATAAACAACGTCTTCACCTATTTGGTAATATCCGGTAATATTATTAAAACGATCTCTTTTATCACACAGATTACAACCCACATTATAATGCTTATTATCAACTAATTCAGTATCTATTACAAAACAATGAGCAAAACCTTCAAAAGCATCTATTCGGTAATGTCCGGTAAAAATATTAGTACCATCATATATACAAACAGCATTACTAACATCACTGTAACTATATAAATTACTACTATCTTTACTCATATAATTAGCTTTATTATCTCTATCATTAGTGTATTATCCGGCAATATTCGGCAATTCTTTATTTGTTCGTTTATATTTAGTAGCAGGGCCTTGTCCTTCTTTTAATACATATTTACTTTTTACTAAAACAGATATATCATTACGTGCCGTTTTTTCTGAAATTCTATCTGTAAAATATGCTTCATATTCTTTGCTTGTAAAAGAACCACCTGCTTTTATCTGATTTAAAAATTCAGTCATTCTATCATTCAATTGTTCCGATTCGGTATATAGAGTAAGCGTGGTATAACCACCTTCGCTCTTCCATACAGGAGATTTATAACCTTCTTCAATAAACTCATTCTTTATTAAACTTAAACCTCTACCTACTTTTTCCATTTTACCCCTTAAATAAAACATAAGGGCAATATTAGGATTTCGTAATACAGAATGATGAGGAATGATGTTATTATCAGATATTATATTAGGTGGTATTTCACCTGAATTAATAATTTCAACTTTATCTGTATAAATATTAATAGTAATATCTCCCGAAAAGTCTGAATAGTCTCTATGAACAATTGCATTAATAACAGCTTCTCTAAGTCCAAGAACAGGATATTTAGGTGCTGTTATTCTATGTCCTGTATTTGGGTTAAATTCACTAATTAGAGGTAGGTTTTTTGTAAAATACTCAATAACCCTTTCATTAGCTGAAAATAAATTATCTTCAATAAATACTTCATCTGAATAATTGCCACCATCTTTTCCATAAGGCATTACTAATATTCTTATTCGGCATTGAGGAATAAACTTTGCCGGCTTTTTGCCAAATAAAAGCATAGCTCCATTATTCACAGATGAATAATCAACCATTTTATAATACGAAAGAAAACCATCAATAGTATCAGGTAAACTATCTCCTTTAACTTTTATTTTTGCATCAGAAATAGTAGCTTCTATTTCCTCTTTATCTAAATCGTCAACTGTTGCATCGGTTACATTAATTTTTTCCCAAGTAGATGCTTGCGGTTGACTGGTTCTTAAAAGTAAACTTACTTCATCAACATCTGCTGTTTTTGTTGATTCTCCTATTCTAATATAATACTCTCCATTAAAAGTATATGGTTGTCTTGAACCTTTTAAGACGTTTATCAGAATTAAATCTTTGCCTTTATACCTTTCTTTATTTATATACACCAATGGTTGCGGTATTATCTTGTTTAATACAGCCTCTTCTAAATTTTCAATCTTAGTATCAATACCATCTTTTACTCCTATTACTTTTTTATTCAAATATCCAACTAATACCCATCCTCCTTCGCTATTTAGAAAAGCACAAATTGATTGTAGTAAAGGTTCAGCATCAAATTTAGATTTAAACTCAATATAAATATCCTCTTGCTTTAACAGCTTTGTAATAAATGTTTGTCCTGCCATAATATACTAATTTGAGTTGTTTATTAATTTTGTAATTCTTTCAGGGTATTTGAATTGCGACTCCAAATGCAATACAATATCATTAATACCAATATACGACTGCACCCAGTTTCCTGTTCGTATTGATGCAGGTTTTTCTTTATCCTTTATAGCTTCGTTGTACATATTTACACAACGAGTATCCATCACCTTATTTTCTTCAAAAGATATATCTTCAAATTTTAACTTTTTGTTGGTTTTATTTTTAATAACCTTATTGTTTCTAAACAAATTTCTGGTAAAAGGCACTCTGTAATCTGCTAAAACAAATCGTGGGATATTACATTTATATGCAGTTTCAAATTCAGAATGAGTAATTGATTTACCACCTTTTTTTAAAACACCAGACCCATAATCAGGACGAATAAACCCAACAAACACATCACAATCTTCTACACCATTCGTGCAATTCTTTAAATTTGATAATTTGCTGTTAAGCGGAAAACTGCCTTTGTGTGACATATATACATCATATCCCAAATTATCTAACAGCTCATAAATTCGATTTAAATCGCTTTCAAAATTATAAACCGAACTTGCAACGAATACTTTTATATGATTTCTTTTTTCTGCCATTACTTCTTACTTTTCTTTTTAGCTTTCTTTGCTTCTTGCTCTTTTGTCAACTTCTCCGCTTTTATTTTTTCTAAAAGCACAGATGCAGGTTCATAATCTTCTTCTTGTTTGCAGGCTCTTACTTCGGCTTCGCTCAGTAATCGCCCTTCAAAGGCTTTTTTAAGTATGCTTTGGCGTAGGGCTTTGGCTTTTTCAAGGCTTTCTGTTATGCTTTGCTCTACTTTGTCGCAAACGGATAAGCGGCTTTCAATTTCTTGGACTATTTGGTGTTGTTCGGGGATTGAGCAAACAGGAATAATCAAAGATGATAATTCGCCCGAATTAATATTATTTACACCACTTGTAGATTTAGCTTTTGCTTCAATTTGATTTCGCAGTTTAATAGAAGAAAGGCAATTTATTAGATATTTTGAACTTATATTTTTTTGAAATGGTCTTAATCTTATCAAATATCCTGCAAATAAAAAGTTTGTGTCAATGTCTCTAATTAATGCACATTTGCCTACGATACTTACGCTTCCATTAGACCGTATTGTTAAAATATCATTTTTTTGCAACTTATAGATATTTTTTTCTTCAATAGAAAATTCAGCATATTTTAAATCTAATGAATTAATTTTAAGGTCAATAATATTGGGTATTCTTAATACTCCATTTCCTTTATTTACATAATTGCATTTTTTTGAAGTTCCATATTTTGGTTCTTCGATTAATTCACCTTGTTTTATATACGTCCACCCCTCAGGCAACCTCGGTAACTCATTCAACTCATCTTCTGTCAAAGGCGGTAATTCTTTAATTGCTTTTGGCTTCGTTGGCTTCTTCCCCTCTTTGCCATTCTTCTCCCACTCTTTAACTGCTTTTTTCCAATCTTCAATTTGTTGGTTGTAGTGATTTTGGCGTTCTTCTTTTATTTGTTTTAGAAGTTCTTCGGCTGTTGGTAAGTTACTTTGTTTTTCTCTCCACTCTTTTGTGAGTTCGCCCTCAAAGGCTTTTTTTAGCACCGCTTGGCGGTATATCTTCAACTGCTCTTGTGCTTTTTTAAGGTTGGCAATTCCATTGTCTAAATCAGAAAATAGGGTTTCTATTTTGGAAACTATGGCTCGTTGGATTGGTAGTGGGGCGAGGGATAAAAACTCTTTTTCAATATGTTGATAATGTCTTGCATATCCCTTATCTTTTATC
>JAYEOP010000093.1 GCA_034723125.1 Bacteroidota bacterium
ATTATATTTTTCTTTTTTTAGGCAAAAATTCTTTGCATAGCTATAGCTACGGAAATAATTTTTAACGACAAAAAAGGGAAATAGAAATGATTTATATCGGGTGTTTTGATGTTAATTTGGTATGAGTCCACTCTAAAAAGTAATGAGTGCAGGTTTTGAATATAAAGAATTGCCCCATTCCCTAAAGGGAGTCCTGATTTTCAGTTACTTCTTTCTTTAGGGTTTGGGTAGAAAGAAGCTAATACTAAAGCGTCATCAAATTATACTTCGGCTGGTCATAATTTGAACTTTGGAGTTATGTTTAACACACAGATTATAAATTGTTTAACGATATAGAAAAACACAGTTTATGACCGCTCAGCATATATTTATTATCTGACTGTTATATTATGTGTTTTTTCTTAGTGCAACTTTGTGCCTTGGTGTCTTTGTGGCAAGATATTGATAATTAGCCACGAAGGCTCTAAGACACGAAGAATCACAAAGTATGAAACAATTCATTATGGAATTATTATACTATTGATTTTCTTTATGTTATCACAACTCGACATTTAATAAGTTTCCGAATGTCAATTCTTTATATTCAAATGCGAATGTATATATTAACCGAAAACTACCCACTCTATTAACCGAAAAGTATCCACCTAAAAAAAATGGTTCATCACAATAATGAGTACTTTTGAAAAAAAGCTATGTCAACAAGTTTAATATATCATGATTTTGAATGTCAAATATTTTTATGACATATAATGAAGATAATGGATAAAGAAGAAAATTCGGAATATAGAAGTTAAATACCAATAATAGAACATTTCAAAATAATTTATCAAGTTTTTATTGCAATCTATTCAAATATTGATAAGTCAAGACTTATCAATATTTAAACAGATTTGATGATAATAATTCAGTTAAATTTTAAAGTAAAATTTATAATTTACATCATGCTAAGTATCCATTATTGTGATGAACCTGAATTATTAACCTGATGATAAACAAAATTGGTAAATAATATAATTCATTAATCTAATTTTTTATAATTATTTTACCATTGTAATATTTATCGTTTTCAAAAATAGAATAGATATAAATTCCTGGAATCAATTTACATTGATAAGAATCGCCTTCAAAAATATCTTCTAAAACCAGTTTACCTGATGTTGTAAATAGATTGATTTTAAACGAATGATGTTGATTGTCAATCCCTTTAATTTTGATTTTATTGTTATTGGTTATTATTTCAAATTTCAATTTTTCTAAATTATTAATTGAACTGGAATATTGATACATACTAATACCGCCAAGTGTAGCAAACCAAATATTACCTTCATTATCTTCTAATATTTGTTTAATACAAATATGGGTTAATCCATCAGTTACACTATAATCTTTAAAAATATTTCCATTAAATTTTGTTACTCCTTTGTAATTACTACCAAACCAATAGTTTCCTCTACTATCTTGAAAAGTTACCCAAATCCAATTATCGCATAAACCATTGCTTTTATCATAAGAAGTCCATGTATGGCCATTGAATTTAGTTGCTCCATTAACTGTATTAAACCAAATATTTTTTTCATTATCGAAAGTAATACTATTAATATCATTTCCTGATAATCCATCAGCAGTGGTATAGTTTGTAAATATATTATTATTGAATTTGCTAACACCATTTTCAGTGCCAATCCAAATATTATTATTTGAATCACAAGCTAATGCAAAAACATTCTTGTCAGCTAAACCATCATTTTCAGTAAATGTAGTAAATGTATTTCCATCAAAACGTGAAACACCACTACCTACTGTAGCAATCCAGATATTCCCATTTAAATCTTCAACTAAATCGTTTAAAACATTATTCGGCAAACCATTTGTCGTATTATAATTTACAAAATTGCTACCATCAAACATTGAAAGTCCTCCCCCAATTGAGGCAAACCATAGATTCTTTTTGCTGTCAATAATTACATCCACAATTGTATCACCAGCCAATCCATCTGATCTATCATAGGTAATCCAATTATTACCATCATATTTTGTAATTCCACCACCGAATAAGCAGAACCAAAAATTGTTGGACGAATCAATTACAAAATCCGTTACATGAAAAGTTGATAAACCTGAATTATGAGGTGTATATTGTTTCCACTTTTCTTGGGAATTTCCAACAAAGAAAGTTAACAAAAATATTGCAATTATTACCATTTTTTTTAAATTTTTTAATAAAATCATTTTATTTTTTTTTAAAGGTTTTCAATAAAATCCTTAGAAAAACTTCGTGGATATTTATTGATTTTAAAATTCTTATAGCCAGTAAATTTAATAATAGTTCCAAGACCTGAAACATTATAATCTTTAACAGCTTTATTATAAGTTTTTGTATTAAATATTGTTGTTATTTCTGATTGTGAAAAACCAAAATTTGTATTTAAAAAATATTCCTGAGTTGCATTTCTTTGACTTGGAAAAATATAAATGATTTGCTTTGGATTAATATTTTTCAACTTAAGTGTTTTAGCTACTTGATAAAAAGCAGGATTGCATCTAAAACAAATATCATTATCAATAATATTTAAATATTTGGGATATACATTGTTTTTTAACAAATCATTAATATTTACTGGCTTTTCTTTTACACACATGTTGCAAGAAAATAATACAATTAGTAAAATTATCAATATTCGAAGCCTCATTTTAGTTGCTATTTATTTTGTATTTTTTTAACACTATATGTTTTTCAGTCTCAACAAGTAGGTATATAGTATTGTCTTTTTGTAATAAACTACTTGTTTTTTTGCCGATATATTTTTTCTTCAGGAATTTTTTGTTTTTATTGTCATAAATAACAAGATATTTATTACCATTAAAAATTCCGGGCTTTTTATTTACTTCATCAATATAAATTATTTTTTCTATTTCATTATTTGAACCTTGTAAAACAAAACTTTTAATTCTATGAATGGAATCAATTTGAACAGAATCAGGAATTTTAAAAAACAGTTTCTCATTTTCTAAATCATAAATATCAAGTGAGTTTGAAACATATATTTTTTTGTTAAATTTATTAAAATCACAAGTGGTTGATAATTTCCATCCTTTTGTAGTTCTAACTTTTGTTAAAAATGTGTCACTTATGTTCCATATTTTAAGAGGGTAAGGGATTTTATAATGCTTTTTGTAGCAAACGGTATCATTTGTTAAAGAATATTTTACAATAAATAGATTGTCTAATTTTGTTGAATCATTTGTTCTTGCTATAAAAAATATATTTGATATATCATCAAAATAAAGATTTTGGTAACTTAATGTTAAATGTTTGTAATGAAATGGTAAAGTAATTATATTCCCAAAGTTTGTATCTTGCATTGACCATAAAAAAGGAGTATATTGTAAACTTATTTTATTTTTTTTAGGAAAACTAAAAGCTGTAATTTTTTGTCCGATTAAGTATAATTTATTTTTTGAAATGTACTTACAATTATAGAAATAAAAAGTTTTCATTTTTAAATTATTCTGTTTGATTGTTGAATCAAATGTAACAATTTTGTCAAATGAATTACCTTTATTTTTATGGTAATTAATTTCATAATCAACAAAGTTTTTCTCATTTAGTTTTATAATTTTTTCTAACTGTAAATCTTGTGTATTATAGATGACAATCTCATTATCATTGTTGACAAATGATATTTTATTCTTACCTGCATTATATAATTGAAAAGGTAATTTTGAAATTATAAAATCCTTATCTTCGTAAATAACATTAGAGTTTACATCAATTAAAGACTTTTTGTTTTTTTCTTTAATGCAAGATGAGAATGATAAAATTATTATTAGAATAGTTAATATTTTTTTCATATTCAATAAATTAAAGATATTTATAAAAGTGTAATCGATAATTAAATCGATTACACTATCAAATGAATTATATTTCTGATACCATGCTTCCCAGTACTTGACCTTCGTCATTTTCCCAAATAATTTCTCCGCTTCCATCATTACTAATAAAGTTAAAATCAATAACATTATTGTTTTCATCCAAATTGATTTCTCCTATTCCTTCTTTTTCAATGTTGCTTGTACTACCGAATAAAATAACTGTAGCATTATTTAAAACTCCAAAGCATGGTGGATCTAAGTCAGTACCTTCATCTGTTATAGTAAAGCAGATATCATCTGAACCGACACATCGAAATTCAGCATATTCTTCTTCAGGATCGCAGATAATCCATTCTAATGTACCTGGAACTTCAATATGTGTTCCTCCGACATTTTGTGCAAAGATTGGTTTTGCATTCTTGTTTACAATAATATCCTCATCTTTTGAGCATGAAGATAATAAAAATACTATACTTAATAATAAAAAACTTATTTTTTTCATAATAATTAATTTAAAAGATTAATACATTATGGATAAATGAATACTGTAAATGTTTTGTACATTTGTAGCAGAATCTTTTCTCACGAGAGGGATTCATTTGGAGTGGTAATTTGTTTAGGCAAATTACCACTTTTTCATTTATGCCACGTTAACAAAATTTTTGTTTTTAATTTGATATATTTTATCAAATCTATTAATGTGGCTAATAAGAATGAAATACAAACTTATTAGCCTAAATATATGAATTTCCAAGAACAATATTTTATGAAAATTTTGATAAACATAAATGTAATATATATTTTATACAATTGCAAATATATAAAATAAAATATCTTATTACAAAAAAAAAATAATATTTA
>JAYEOP010000094.1 GCA_034723125.1 Bacteroidota bacterium
AAGAACATATTTGTTGTCCTGTTTGGATAAATATAATCATTGTAATCTATGGTAGCATTGCTATAAAAATAATAATAAGATGTTATAAGCATTGTTCCTCCTGTACTAATAAGAATATTATTTTTTACTATTGGTGCGTAACAATAATAGAAAAACAAAGCTGAATAATTATAGTTATTTGCATAAGAACCATCAACAGCAATTGTATTATGATATATTTTTAAATTTTCACTATAGCGTAAGTACATACCAACCTGATATGACGAATTATAGAAATCATACATCATATTATTAGTAATCATAGTACTATCGGAGCCATAATAATAAGCATAATTTTCTCTGTATGTATATATTCCATATCTGCCGGAATTAATAATATTTCCGTCAATTATAGCTCCATGCGAATAATATCTGTAAATAGCATAAGCACTACTATATCTACTTCCAATATCAATATTATTATATTGTATTACGTCTGCACTTTGATAATAATTGTAAATAGCATAATAATACTGCCCTGTAAAAGTATTACCAATATATTGGTTACCTACTGCACTTGTTGAAGTTGAAATTCCTCTGAAGTTAATACCACAATAACCACCTGTAATATTATTATTTTTAATTAAGTTAAAATTAGCATTATTTCCATAGGTACCACTACTTGAAGATTCTGATGCAGATGCCATAATGGCTGTTGTCCACCAAGAAGTGTAAGAAGAATTTACTTCAATATTACAAGAAGAAACCTCATTGTATTCTGCTTGGCTTTTATATAAAATTGCAACAGCATAAGTAGAACCCGTATTTTTTATAGTCATATTTTTAAAGGTAAAGTAATCACCTCCGTCAAATATCAATGTGGTTCTGTTTGTAGAACTTGTTCCACCATAAGTAAGTGTTACATTGCTTTTGTTTTGTCCGTCAAAGGTTACTGTGTTAGTTGCATCCATACCTACAATTTCAGGAATTACAACTCTTTCAGTGTATGAACCTTGCTGAACATTGAATGTAACAGGACCTGCAACACCACATTGTTGTAATGCGGCTACGGCATTATTGAAATTAAGATAATCGCCTGTAGCACCTATTGTATATGTTCCTGCTAATCCTGTACACACTGTCATTGTTATAGTATCATTTGTACGATCATTATCAGGCATTGAATCATTTGCATTGTTTACCCATGCTTTTAAAGTATAATAGCCTGAGGAAGGTATATTTAGTGAATCTGAAAATGTATATTGGTAGGATTGTCCTGCTTCTAATTTCCCATTTGGAAAACCGCTAAAGTTATTTACTAAAACAGGAGTATTGTTATTTATTTTATAACCGAGATCACACCAATAAATAGTATCTGCACGTGCATTTTGGATAGTAACAACAACTTTGTTTTTGCCAACTCCAAGAACATAAGGAGAATCAATACTTGCCATTTTAATATCAAATCCAGTGCTTGGAATAAAAGTGATTTGCATATTGGGGCGGTTTGAATTTCTATTTCCTGAACCTACACCCGAGCAGTAATCAGTTCCATCTGATCTATTCCATAACACAGTATTTGTTGCACTATGGTAATATACAGATGCGTTTCGTGTATAATTAATTGATGTTGATCCAATACACATATCAATTAAAACATTACCTCCGTTATACATCCAGTTGGAAGAAAAAGTGTGAGTATTCCATCCGTTTGATGTAAGATAGCCAGCAGATGACCATTTTTGTGTTGCACCAGTTTGCCATGTTCCACTTGGAAAAGATGATAAAGTTGTTGTACCGATTTTTAGCCAAGCAGGAACAGAACTATGATTATTAGTTGCATGTACATTAAAGCCAATAGCTGTAATATTACAACCTGCAGTTATTCCCAAAGAACTTAGCTCCGAAGCTGTGATAATGTATTGGTTTCTATTGGTTCTATACCAAAGTCCATAAGGCGAAGGATAGCCAGTAGTGGAGTTGTAACTTGTACCATTACCTAAAGTTACTGTTTGGCTTGATACAGGTACAGAAAAAGCAAGAAATCCAATTGCGAGAATTGCAATTATTGAATAGCGTGTAAATAATTTCCTCATAATTTTTAATTTTTTAGTTTTCTTTAATTCAGCAAATATATGAATTTCTTTGGATATAGAATGAGTTTTTTATATTTTTTTTTTATATCAAATTAATTGTTAGTTAATATTCCGCAAATCAACCGTATAAGTTGCAGAAAACTATATTGTAAGAACTTGTGAAACAATTGAAGAAAAATTGTTAAAAACTTTAGGGAGGTTCTATAAATACATTCGCATTAAGATTTACAGAGTTTTTTATAGACAATGAAAAATTTTGAAATAAATCGGGATAATGTAAAAAGTTTTGAAGAAGTATATGTTCCGAAATTTCGGAATGAAAACCCTTTGGGAACAAAGATAATAAATAATCTGACTGCGTTAAAATTTTTCTCAATAGCTTGTGCCTCCGCTAAAGCTTCAGCGACACGCGGACGGCTATTCAGAAAAATTTGTGCCTTGCATCTTATTCATTATCTTTGTTTCTTAAAAGAAATGTATTTAAAGAACCTCCCTTTATTGTTTTATATTTTCTTTTGCAATTCTTACAGCATTTAGATTATTGTATGCTTGATAAAATCCCGGATAAATATTTAATGCTTTTTTAAATTTCTTTATAGCAATTTCAAAATCATTTTGCATAAAATATGCATAACCCAATTGATTATATATTTTTGCAAGTTCTACGTTATTTTTTAATGAGTTGTTAAAAATCACAGCATCAAAACGTTTTAAGTCAATATTTTGTTTCAATTCATTGTCAATTGCTTCTTTTACATCTTTTTGATATCTATAAATATTCCTATCTCTTTTTAGCATTCCTTTATAAGCAATTTTTATATCACTTTTATTTTCAATTGCTTTTTTAAAAACAAATATTGCTGAGTCATAGTCTTTTTTATAAACATAAATATCTCCTAATCGTGTGTATGTTTGCCATTTAAAAGGAGCTGTTTCCAATGCTTTTTTAAAATAAGGGATTGCAATATCTACTTGATTTCTTTTGTCATAAATATTTCCTATGTTAAAATAAATTACAGAAGGATTTGCGGGGGCTAACTCAATGGCATATTTCAATATGTTTAAGGCATTATCAGATTTATTTAATTCAAAGTAGGCAACTGCCATATTCGTTAGCACTTCCGGTTGATCAGCTTTAATTTCTAGAGACTGCTCATATTCCATAATTGCTTGATTGTATTTTTTCTTTTCAAGAAATATATCACCAAAATTCTTTTTTAGTACTGCATCGCTTTGTTTGTCTTCTTGGGAAATATTTTTAAGCCATTCAGGAGGATTTGATGCTATTATGGCAAATGTGATTAAAATAATGTAGATAAATAAAATTGAAGAAGTTATTACTTTATTTGTAGTTTTTTTGTTCATTTCAATTTCTTTTTAATTATGTATAATAAATAAAACTTTATATCCTTCTTTCTTCAATCTATTGTATTCTTTAGACGCTTTTCTTGTTTCCATAATTATCAATTGAATACTTTTTTTAGAAATAGGGTCAAACATAAACTGTGCTTCGCTATCTTGTGCAAATCCTTTTCCTCCTTCACCGTTAAATCCACTTCCAATTAAAATAATATCAGCATTTTGGTTAAAAAGCATGTTAATATCAGTTTGTAAAAAATTTTGCTTTTTATCCATAAACTTAAAAACGCCATTAGGTTTTATCATTACATCAAAATATGGCAATGGAATTCCTTGATAAATTAAGAAATGTTTCTTAAGGACTTTTATACTTGTGTTCTGTGTTTTAATAGCTGTAAAGCCTAAATATAAAATTCCTAAAACAGCTAAAATAGAAAAAAATATTCTTAATAATCTAAAATTTGTAAGATGAATAATTATAAAAATAAAAACAAAAAGTAAGATTGTAATAAAAATGATATTAGTCAAATATTGAAAATCTGTTAATAAAGAAGAAACAAATAGTAACACATAGGTAAAAATGCTAAGCAGGACTAAAAGTGTAAAAGGTTCTTTGAAATATTCTTTTATTGATTTTTTTCTAAGTTTCCAAGCTTTTTTATAAATTTCTCCTTTTTTATAAATAAAGAAAACTATTATTAACCCGATGATAGTTCCCCAAACATCTTTAGCAATATCTGAAACATCAAAAACTCTGTTAGTCATAAATTTTTGAAAAGTTTCGTCCAGAGTAGATATTAGTAATGCGGCTAAAAAAGTTAAAAGAATAATGTATTCAGAAGACTTCTTTTTTGAAAATAAAAAATTGTACATCAAAATTGCAAAAATCAAATATGCTACATAATGCCAATTATTTTGAATATTATAAATCTTTTGAATCATGTAATGATCTGAAGATATTTGACCTAATAAAAGCATTAGAAGGACAACAATGCCAAAAGAAATATTTTTATAGTTTAGTTTTTTATAAAAAACCAATACTAAGGTTAAAATAAAAATTATAAAGACTAATGGTAAAAATCGTATTTCTAAAAACAAAATGTTAAATGAAAATTGTGATAAAGAAGAAATAGCATTTTGCATGTAATTTTTTACAAGCAAAAATGGAGTTAAAAACAAAAGAATGCTATATAGAATAAGATGAGTAAGGGGAGAAAACAATGTATTATTTTTCATTCTATTTTTAATTTTTGTTTTAGTTAACAATTAAAACTTGCTATTTACA
>JAYEOP010000095.1 GCA_034723125.1 Bacteroidota bacterium
GCCACTAATTCACGAATAATAAATTAGTGTATTCGTGGCTTTTTTTTTTTGCCACTAATTCACGAATAATAAATTAGTGTATTCGTGGCTGTCATTTTTTTTGCCGCTAATTCACGAAAATTCATTAGTGCATTCGTGGCTTTATTTTTTTGCCACTAATTCACGAATAATTCATTCGAGTATTTATAGCTTTTATTTTATTTATAGGTAAATTTTTTCAAAACTTTCCTATCATATATTTTTCCTACGGGATATTTATTTATTCTATCATCCCAGTATTTTGATTTGCTGTAAAACCAATTTAACATCAGCCATTGATTTTTGGCAAATTCAGGATTTTCGGATTTTTTCTTTTCAAATTCTTTTTTAAGTGCATCATTGTCTTTAAGCATTTTTCTTGCTACTTCTTCCATAACATAGCTTTCGCCATATTCTTTTTGTTCAAAAATAGAATTAAAAAATCCCCAGTAAAGAAATGAGCTAGGTGCTTTTGGTTCAAGAATATGAATTGCAATGCGTGCTGCTCCTTGCTCCATATCAACTACAACCGAGCCTTCAGGATATTCACGAACTTCCTCTATTTTGTCATAATCAAATTTTATAACTCTTTGACGACCTTCATAAGGTTTGTTTGCAAACTTTACATCTTTAAAAATATAAGAAATCACTTTAGTTTTTACAGCTTTTTTTAACCTAAAAAAAGAAACCCCATGTAACTCAAGCCTATCAATAACCTCAGTCCATTCAGGTGGAATTATGTATGCTTCAGGAATATTTATTTGTACTTCAGCTTCTTGTTTATTAAAATATGGTATTTCAAAAGTTTTTGGAATTTTACTATATTTAAACCAGTTTCCTCCTGTCAAATCACTTTTTACAATTTCGTATTCATAGCCTTTAAACTCAACAATTGTACTATCACTTGAAGGTTTATATTTTACAGTAAATTTTTTATCTCTAAATTGCTGACTTGCAGTATATTTATCAGCTTCCTTTACCAAAGTTTTAAGAATATTATAATCTTTGTTCAAAAATTTTGTTGTCAACATCAATAACTCATAGGTTGCAGAAACTCTTGTTTTGTAATCTTTTAACATGTGGTTTTCAACAAGTAATCCTGGACGATTTTGTAATGCTGTATAACCTTCAGAAAGCATTGGGCTTGCCACCCAACTTATTAAACCGCTACGAGGGTCATGCCAATTTCTATACGATACATAAGGGAAAATTGGATAAGATGCACTACTCATTTTTTTCTCAAGATATTTTAGATAATCGTCTTTCTGCCATTCAGTAAGTTCCTTAGTCATATTCCCAAAAATTTCCATTCCATAGGTAGTAACATACTGATAATCCGCCCCATCAGTTGCATGAATGTCAATAAAAAAATCAGGAAGCCATTCAATAAAAAGCTGTACCCAATCTCTCATTTCAGATGCATCAGCTTTTAAAAAATCCCTATTTAAGTTTAAATTTGATGCTGTTGTTCTCCATCCCATTTTCTCAGGACCATTTTGATTTATTCTATTGTGTGGACCAAAATGTTCATGTCCGTCAACATTAAAGATCGGTATAAATAAAATAGTAACATTTCTTAATAGATTATTATTTTTCTTTTTAAGTACAATATCTCTAATAAACATCAGCCCTGCATCTTTGCCATCAATTTCACCAGGATGTATTCCTGCTTGAATTAATAAAACAACTCTGTCTTTTTGCTTTACTTCTCTTGCTTCCGAATATCCATCTCTGTCGATAACCAGCAAAGGTAAATCCCTTCCCTGTGGACTTTTTCCAAAAGTTTTGTACTCAACAAATTCAGATTCGTTTGCAAGTTTTTTACAATATTCAATCGTTTCTTTATATCGAGCTGTTTTTGTAAATCCCGATTTTTCGTAATAAGTTTGAAATGGATCTGCTTTCTCAACTTCTTCTTTTTTAACTTTTTCTTTCTTTTCTTTTTTCTCTTTAGCATCCTTATTTTGAGCAAAGGAACTGAGTGATAATGAAAATGTTAATACAATAAGTGTGAAGAGTGTAAAATATTTCATAGGCTTAATATTTTAGTTTGAAAATCAATTTCTTAAATAAATACTTTTCAAGTCAACATAAAACTTTAACTCTATAATAATGTAAATTCGTTAAATCATTTTAAAAGCTAAAATCAATCCTCTGGCTTGATTGAATAATAATCCAAAATTATTCAAATTTATTTATATTTGTGCGTTTTAAAAATTAAATTTCTTGATTTATATCCATGATTAATAAAAAATATGTTAAAAGATAAAAGTATTGCCGTAGTAGTTCCTGCTTATAATGAAGAAAATCAAATAAATCTGGTAATTGATAATATGCCTGATTTTGTTGATAAAATTATTATTGTCAATGATAATTCCAAAGATAAAACAGCAGAAGTTGTGGAAAATTTTATTAAGAAATATGGGAAAAATATTTTAGAAAATAAAGATAATCTTGATATTGATGAAAAAAATATTTATACAAAAGCAAATCGGATTACCGCACAAAAGAATAAGGAAGAAATAAAATTATTTCCTAAGTCGGAGCAGTTTAATAAAAATAATGATGATAAAATAATTTTAATCAATAACCTAAAAAACACAGGGGTTGGTGGAGCCATTGCAAGAGGCTACAAATGGTGCAAAGACAACAACATAGATTGCACAGCGGTAATGGCAGGAGACGGTCAAATGGACCCAAACGAGCTTGAATCCATTGTTACTCCTGTTGTTGAAAAAAACATTGATTACGTAAAAGGAAACAGATTTATTCACAAAAGTGCATGGAATGTTGTTCCTAAAATACGTTTTTTCGGAAATTCAATTTTATCAATACTTACAAAAATTGCCTCAGGTTATTGGCACGTTTCCGATACGCAAACGGGTTTTACTGCAATCTCTAAATCAGCATTAAATTCAATACGATTGTATAAAATTTATAAAAATTATGGAATGCCTAACGATTTGTTAGTACGATTGAATATTGCTTTTTGCACAATTAAGGAAGTAGAAATCAAACCTGTTTACAATATTGGCGAAAAATCTAAAATGAAAGTGTGGAAAGTAATACCTAGAATTTCATGGTTGCTTTTTAAATCATTTTTTAGAAGACTTTGGGTTAAATATCTTTTCCGTGACTTCCACCCTCTTTTTCTTCTTTATCATTTTTCTTTTGCTTTGTTTATTATTTCTGTACCTTATGCAATAAAAATACTAGGTATTATTCTTAGCGGACAAGAAGCCAATTCTTTAACTATACTTGCTTTCGTTTTCCTTTTTATCAGTAGTTTCCAATCATTACTTTTTGCCATGTGGATGGATATTACTGATAACGAAAGGCTTTACAAATAAAATATGACTAAGGAAAAAGAGAAAATACTCATTTTAACTTCATCCTTTCCTGCTAAAAAAAATAGTTTCAGAGGTGGAGGGAATTTTGTTTATGACCTTGCCACATTTCTATCAAAAGATTATTCCATAATTGTCCTCACTCCTTTGTTAAACAATACTTTAAGAAAAGAAAAATTTGATGAAATAAATATTTACAGATTTGCTTTTCTTCCGTTTAAAAGTCTCTACAAATATTTTTCAAATGGCATTTTATCAGCTTTTAAGGAAAATTCTTTTTTAAAACTATTACTTCCTTTGTTTTTAATATGTCAATTATTTGCATTAAAAAAAGTTTTAAAAAAGGAAAAAAATATTAGACTCATTCATACTCATTGGCTTATACCACAAGGATTTATTGCATCTTTGCATAAAAATATTTTTAACAAAAAAATTAAAATACTTTCAACTTCTCACGGAAGTGATATTTTGAGTTTTAACAGTGGCATAGGACTAAAAATGAAAAAATATGCATTAAAAAATATTGATGAACTAACAGTTGTCAGTAATTATCTCAAAGAAAAAATTCTTGAAACAGTATTTAAAAATCCAATCCATGTTTATCCAATGGGATTGAAAACTAATGATTTTTTACATCAAAAAGCAGATATTGAAATAAAGAAAAAATACGATATTAATGGAGAATTACTGTTGTTTATTGGACGGCTAACAGAAGTAAAGGGTTTGAAATATTTACTTAAAGCAATGCCTGAAATAATAAATAATCATCCAAATATTAAACTTTTGATTGTAGGTGATGGAGTTTTAAAAAACAGACTAATAGCACAGGTTTCGGAATTAAATATTAAGGAAAATATAGTTTTTTGCGGACAACTTGACCATCACGAATTGCCAAAATATTATGCAACATCAGATATTTTTATAGGACCATCACTCAGCGAAGGATTCGGACTTACTTTTGCAGAAGCTGCATGTTCAGGAACTATTGTTGTAGCGTCCTCTTTACCAAGTATTAAAGATATTATCATTAATGAAAAAACGGGATTTCTCGTTAAGCCAAAAAGTCATAAAGATATTTCGGATACAGTATTAAAAATATTGTCATCTGAAAATGATTTAACAGCAATCAAAAAAAATGCATCTGAGCATGTAATTAAAAATTTTGATTGGGGAAAAGTTGCAAAAAATTATAATTCATTATATTCTAAACTTTTACAAAACAATTAAGGGAGGTTCTATAAATACATTCGCATTAAGATTTTCAGAGTTTTTTATAGACAATGAAAAAATTTGAAACACTATCGGGATAATGTAAAAAGTTTTGAAGAAGTATATGAAAAACTCTGAAAACCC
>JAYEOP010000096.1 GCA_034723125.1 Bacteroidota bacterium
ATCAAATTCCCTATCTTTTCGCTTCAAAACCTCTATAGCTTTACCAAACTTTCTTACCCACTTAATCACTGAAACATCACTTACATTAAGTCTTCTACTTATTTCTCTAAAACTGTTTCCTTCAAGATACATTTCCAAAGCAAGACGCTTTATTCCCGGATCTTTACCCTTGCTGTTTATTGTATAATGATAACCACAGTTTTTGCATTTATATCGCTGCCTTTCAGCGACTTTTCCTGCTTTTACATATTTATCCGACCCACATTTTTTACAATACACAATATTTTATTTTAAGCACAAAAATAATAACTATATTTAATTAGCAATAATTAATTATTATAAGTTATCAACAATAATGTTTATAAACTGTTTTACATATAATTAGATTAGTAATCACCAAATTTATTAATCTATAGTTATTTTTATTAATTATGCACTAAAAAAAATTTAAAAAAAATTGCATTTTCAAAAAAAATATTCATTGATTTTTTTATATTACCTTTGAATCGAATAATATTGGAGCAAAAAAAATTGTTTATTTGATAATGATAAATTTAAAAAATGTCCTCTTTCTTTTATGTTTTACTTTCAGCATATCAAATATTGTTGCAAAAACCACATCTGATTCTATTTCATACACTTACCATAAGGCAGATAGTCTTTTCAATATTGAAGAATATGAAATAGCTTTAGAGCAATTTAAATATTTAGCAAATATTTATTCTCAAAATCATGATTATCAATCATTAGTTCTTTGCAATTTAAAGATAGGGATAATTCTTAAAAATGAATCAAATTACAGTAAAGCATTGTCTAAATTATTAGAATCCGAAATGCTTTATCTATCCCACATTAACAATGATAATAATCTTTATGCGGATATCACTCATGAATTCGGTTCTATTTATTTGTCCTTAAGAAAAGTTGATAAATCATTAAAATACTTATCAAAATCGCAAAATTTAAGAACAATAGATAAAAAAGCAGATAGTATCAAAACTGCAACAACATATAATAACCTTGGAATTGCATATTATGTTAGTGGAGATTACAATAATGCACTATCATATTATAACAAAGCTCTAGAGCTAATTGGCAATGATTCATCAAGCACACTAATTCCAAAATTGTATCAAAACAAAGGATTGGTTTATTTCAAACTAAAAGACTATGATAAAGCAAAAAAGAACCTCAATAAATCATATCAAATATTTCATTCTGTTTTAGACAAAAACGATCCTACATTTATAAATATTTATCAAAATCTTGGGATGCTTTACAAAAACTTAGGAATGCTTGACAAAGCCTTAACTCTTTATAAAAAAGCAGAGATAATAATTGAAAAAGAACCTAAGAATACTAAAACACATCTAATGTTATATTCCAACATAGGTAATGTTTACAGAATGGAAGGAGATTATGAAAAAGCTATTAAATATTATAAAAATGCTTTAAGTAGCATTAACGATAAATCGGATTTGTCTTTATATCAAAAATCAAGAATACTCAATAACTTAGGGAACAATTATTTAGATTTAAAAGATTATCATAATGCCTTAAAGTATTTGCAACAAAGCATTACAATAAAAGAAAATTTAACTTTGCATACCCAAAAATATTCAAGCTATTGTAACATTGGAATTTGTTATGACAAAATCGGAAAATTGAAAAAAGCAGAAGAATTTTATTTAAAAGCAATTACTAACATTCTCTCTCAATCCAAAACTGATTATTCTGCATTAGTTCAATGCTACAACTACTACAGTGAGTTCAATGTTAAAAATAACAATAAGCAAGCTGCTTATAAGCTCCTAAAAAAAGCACTAAAAATCAGTAAAGAATATTTTGGAGAAAAAAATCCTTTAACAGCAGATTGTTATTTTGGATTTGGAAATTATTACAATAGCTTAGGTAATTATAAAAATTCCCTAATGTATTTCCAAAAAGCTATTATCAGTTCGATACAGGAATTTAATGATACGAATATTTTTATTAATCCTAAAATTAAACAAATTTCATTTTCGAATTATAAATCAATCTCACTTATAAACTCAAAGGCAAATGCATTAAAATTGTTGTATTACAGCAATCCCTCCAATATTGTATTTTTAAAAAAGGCACTAAATACTTATGAATTGTCCATCAGTTTTATTGAAATGATTAGAATAAAATATCAAACACGAATGAGTAAACTTGTTTTATCAAAAAATCAGGATAAAACATATTCTGCTGCAATAAGCCTATCAATTGATTTATTCAAAAAAACATCTGATATACAATATTTTAATACAGCATTTGAATTATCAGAAAAAAAGAAAGCAGCAATACTTTTTTCTTCTATTCGCATAAACAAAGCAAGAAAATTCGCAAATATTCCCCAAGATATTTTAGAGAAAGAAAGAAAAATAAAGGAAGAATTAGGATTTTACAGCAGAAAAATTTATGATGAAAAAAGCAAAAATCAAATTGACCGGAATTTGATTAAAAAATGGGAAAAGAAAGTTTTTTATTTACAAAAAGAACAAAACAAACTTGTTAACTATCTGGAAGATAAATTTCCACAATACTATTCTCTAAAGTATCGTTCAGATGTTTTATCAATAACTGAAATACAATCAAAACTAAAAGATAATGAAGTTTTAATTGAATATTCTTTACTTGAGGATGAGGTATTAGTAATTGGAGTTTTTAAAAATTATGTTAAGTTCTTTACTACAATAAAAGATTCAAATTTTCTACAAAACATTTCAAATTTAAGAACATCTACCATAAATCAAAATGTGGTATCTAACGTAAAAGAATCCTTTAGAATTTATTCAACATCAGCATTCTATCTTTACCTAAAACTATTAAAACCCTTTGAAAAGTACATTAGTGATAAGAAACTCCTTATCATCCCCGAAGGAAATATTTCATATATCCCCTTCGATATCCTACTAACAAAAAAACCTGATAAATCAGATTATCGTAAGCTTCCATATTTAATCAGAAAAAACATTATTTCATATTCCTATTCTCCCAGTCTGCACTTTTACATTAGTGAAAATCAAAAGAATAAAGTATTTTCGAATAAATTAATTGCTTTTGCTCCTAACTATGATTTAAGTAAAGAATCTTTAAAATCCAATGAAATTAGTTTCAGAAACAGATCAATGAACTTAACACCATTGAAAGGTACAAAAGAGGAAGTTAAAATTATTTCAAAAATATTTAAAAGCAACATTTTTATGGACTTAGAAGCTTCCGAAAAAACATTTAAAAATGAGGCACCAAATTACAGTATAATTCATTTAGCGATGCATGCTATAATTGACAACAATAATCCAATGTTTTCTAAACTCATTTTTACTCAAACCAAAGATTCAACAAATGATAATTTATTACATAGTTTTGAAATATATAATCTTAAATTAAAGGCAAATCTTACTGTTTTAAGTGCTTGCAAAACGGGTGATGGAAAGCTTCAAAAAGGTGAAGGTGTAATGAGCCTTGCAAGAGCTTTTATCTTTGCAGGTTGCCCCAGCATTGTAATGACGCAATGGGAAATCTCTGACAAATCGGGAAGTACGCTAATGGCAACATTTTACAAATATCTTAGAAAAAAAATGCCAAAAGATGAAGCACTACAAAAAGCAAAACTTCAATATCTTACTAATGCTGATAAATTGGAAGCTCATCCATATTTTTGGTCAGGATATATTTTAATTGGAGACACATCTGCGATAAACATTAAAAAAAACACAACTAATATTTACTTATTAAGTGCCTTAGCAATTTTAATTGCACTTTCATTTTTTATTTTTATAAAAAAATATAGGCATTGAAAATTTCAAATTTTATAAAAGTAGTTATTTTAATTTAGAAACAATCTTTTTAGCTGTTTCCTTGTAGTAACTATCACTTTCAGAAATATTTTGAAATAAATCTAGGGCTTTTTCCTTATCCTCCATTTCCAAATAACAAAAACCAAGGTACCATTTTGCTTGGTCTATATATAAATTATTATTATCATTTATAATGTAATTAAATGACTCATTAGCTTTGAGATATTCTTCTATTTCAAAATTGGATATACCTGAAAAAAGATGTCCCTGGATATTTTTATTATCCATTTTAAGTACTTCCTCAAACAATCCCACAGCTTCATAATATTCTTGTTCTTCATATTTTTGCATTGCTGTATTTAGCATTATAGTAATAGGATTCGTATCATCTGACCTAACCAGAACTTTAGCCTCATACGGTTGATAGTAATTATCAATCACATACTGCATATCATTTTTATTAGTAATTAAGAAAATCCCTGAGATAGCAATTACTAAAAGTAACATTGAAGCAACAAGCATCTTTTTCTTTCCATAAAGTATTGATTTAAAATGTTCAAGTACTTTATTTTGCTCCTGTTGATCTTGAAAAACAATTTCAAGTTTTTCTTTAAAATCATCAACATCTGCTTCAAGAATAGCCTCGTTAATTTCTTTTCTTAATTCAACTTCATCTGCAAAAGCAGGATTATTAGCAATTTTTGATTCTACAATTAGTTTCTCTTCTTCTGAAAGATTACCATCCATGTACCTTTCAATCAATTCAATATTCTCATTTAATATTTCCATTTTTTTTAATTTTTAAATGTTCATAATTTTCGTCACCCTTAATCATTTTCAACAATTTTTTTAAACACCTCATTTTTTTTAACCTCAC
>JAYEOP010000097.1 GCA_034723125.1 Bacteroidota bacterium
GCGGAACAAGTAGAACTCTGAAAAGTTTAAGAAGTTATCAAAAAAAATATAAGCCTGAATTTATCTTTCGTTGTTCACCACGCAATTATTCTAAAGAAAAGGAATTTGTTAATTTCCCTCTTTATTCGATTTTTTCGATTTTTGGGTTAATTGATAGTTGCAAGAGGTCTTTTTAAATTCTCTTGTAGAAAAAACCAACCATTTTGTCTATTACACCAAGAGTTTACAAATATAAAAATCGTCATTACGAGCTTAAAACCCATAATGACGTTTTTTTTAAATTTCAATAAATGTTTTAAAGTTTATTGAACTTCTCCAGATGCTTTAGCTTCTGTAAAATCAATAAGTTCAACTTCAAAAATAAGTGCTGAACCACCGGGGATTTTTTCTCCTGCTCCTCTGTCGCCATAAGCAAGGTCGGCAGGAATGTAAAGTATAGCATGTCCACCTTTAGAGATTAGTTGAAGTCCTTCTGTCCAACCTGAAATTACTCTGTTTAAAGGAAATGTTGCAGGTTGTCCTCTGTCTTTTGAAGAATCGAAAATTGTTCCGTCAAGAAGTTTACCAACATAATGAACTGTTACCTCATCAGTAGGATTTGGATGTGGTCCTGTTCCCTGCTCGATGATTTTGTATTGTAAACCGCTTTCTGTTTTTTCCACACCTTCTTTCTTAATGTTTTCTGCAAAAAATTCATCAGCTATCTTCCTGTTTTCACCTGATTTCATCATAGTTTCTTCTTCTTGCTTTTGTCTTAATTCTTCCTGAAAAGCAAGCATAATTCTATCTTTTTCGATGTTATCAAAAATAGTAGAATCATATAACAAATCATTAACTCCTTTAGCAAAAGCTTCAGGAACAATGTCAATTGATTGGCTTTTAAAATTTTCACCAATTGTCATTCCAAGAGCATAACTAACTGAATCTTGTTCTGTTTCAAGTGTTACATCTGAATTGCCTTTTTTTGAATCACAGGATAAAAGTAATGCTGTGATTACAAATGTAAATAGCACAAATAATACGTTTTTTTTCATAATATAATATTTAATTTTTTTAATGTCTGAAATAAAGTTGTTATTTTGATACTTTAATAAGTTCAACTTCAAAGATTAAAGTAGAACCTCCGGGTATTTGCTGTCCTGCACCTCTTTCTCCATATCCTAATTCGGAAGGGATGTAAAAAATATATTTTGCACCTTCTTTCATTAGTTGTAAACCTTCTGTCCATCCGCTAATTACACGGTTGAGTGGGAATGTTGCTGGCTCACCTCTATCGTAAGATGCATCAAATTTTGTCCCGTCAATTAAAGTTCCTTTGTAATGAACTGTTACTGTATCGGTAGCTACAGGAGAAGTTCCTGTACCTTTTGTAATAACTTTGTACTGAAGTCCGCTTTCTGTTTCGATTACGCCTTCTTTCTTTTTGTTTTTTGCAAGAAATTCTATTCCTGCTGCTTTAACATTTTCCATTTCTTTTGATTGAATTTGTTTTTGTTTTTCTTGTAATTGTTTTTGAAAATCTGTCATTATCTTTTTTTCCATTTCATCTGTAAACAAAATGTCTTCCCCTGTTGTTGCATTTAAAATGCCTCTTGCAAGGGCTTCGGGTGTAACTTCAATTGATTGAGCTTTTAAGTTTTTCCCAATGTCTAATCCAATAGCATAACTAAATGAATCTACTTTGTTTTTTAATTTTACTTTTTCTATTTTTTGTGCTTGTCCAGAAAAACTAATCAAGCAAAAAATACTTAGTACTGAAATGTAAGTGAAAATTTTGTTTTGCATAATAAAATTTGTTTTTTATGAAATTTATCTGTTTTTTTAAAAAAGCAAAGGTAATAAAATGCAATAACATCCAAAGGAAAATCACTTGAATTCTTCTTTTTTTGAAATTATGAAATAGAATTATATGATTTAGTATATTTGAAATTTAGGTCATTGAGTAATGAAGTGATTTTTTTTAATTAAAGAGTGCAGGTTTTGAAAATCAGGAATTGCCACATTCCCTAAAGGAAGTCCTGATGTTTGGCTTATTTTTTCTTTTAAGGGGGCTTCTAAAAAAAACATAAACAAATTATTTTTATAAATTAGCTGTCCGAAAAAATTGCCTTTTTATGAATAAAAACAGCTTATCAAAGATTTTTAAAAAATCAAAAAATGAAACAAAAGCTGAGGAAAAAATTAAACATGTATTCCTGAAAAAAGTTATCAGTTTTATTGCAACAATCATTATTAGCATTCCTTTATTTATAATTTTGTATCAATATGTTCCTGAAATAAAAATAGTTATTGCCGACACTTATAATTTACGCTTTGACCATATTCTCTCATTTATCATCATTTTCGCTCTTATTAATTTACTTGTAAGGCTTTTAAAAAATATCGTTTTTGGAATTGCAATAATGGTAATAATTGTACTGACAATAAACTTTTTCAGGAATAAGTACAGCTACAATGACATTTATACTGATTACAAATCTTTAGTAATGTATTTAGTAGAAAAACCTGTTAAAGTTCCATTTTTGCCTGAGTCAGCTCATTTTAGGAATGCTACAAAAGTTAATAAAGCAATTGTGCATGATGACCCGGAAGTAAGAAATTATGCAATCGTAAATTCCTTAAAGTATTTTTCCGATGATTATTACTACAGAAAGTACGGAAATGTAGTTCGTTATTTTTCAATATTTAAAGAAATAAATACAAACTGGAAATATGTTCCTGACCCTATTGATAAAGAATATTATGCCTCGTCAAAAGAAAGTATTTTACATCTTTCAGGTGATTGTGATGACCATTCCATAATGATGGCTTCTTGCATTAAAGCCATTGGTGGAGAAGTTCGCTTGGTAAGAACCATTGGACATTTATATCCGGAAGTAAAGGTTTGCCATAGAAGAGATCTTGATAGAATTAATTTATTGATCAGAGAATTATTTGAAGAAGAAACAAAAGGAAAATCCATTTATTTTCATATTGATAAAGATGGTTTTATCTGGCTAAATTTTGATTATTCCGACAGCTATCCCGGTGGTAAATTTATGAATGTTAAAATAGTAGATATTTTGAATGTTTAAGGAGTTTTTACAAATTACTTTATTTATTTAAAATATTATTACATTTGCAAGTAAATTTCAAGATATATTCAATTTTATTAGGGCATGAATAGCGTAAAACAACAGAGATTTACACACATATTACTAGCAAAGGGCTTGGTGGCATCGTTAATCCATTGGAGGATATGGACTTATAGGTTTTTGAGTATATCTGCATATAATGAAAATAAACGGAACTTCCGTTTATACTAATGTTATAGCCAATTATAAAATACTAACACAAATACTAACAAATATGAAAACCATAAAAAACAACATTTACTTCAAAGTAGGGACAATAGTAATTATAACATTGTTGCTTCTTATACCGACTTCTATGATTAGAAGTTTAATAGGCGAAAGGGAAAAGACACAGAATGCTGCAATCCGTGAAGTTAGTTCC
Organism: Bacteroidota bacterium; assembly: GCA_034723125.1. Classification (NCBI taxonomy): domain Bacteria; kingdom Pseudomonadati; phylum Bacteroidota; species Bacteroidota bacterium. The sequence goes on from JAYEOP010000097.1 coordinate 3,496, forward strand.
AAATGGGGTGAAGAGCAAACCATATATGGACCTTTTATTTCCATTCCTTATTTCAGGTATGTAAAAGAGTTTTCAAAAAAAGACTCTACCGAGAAAATTGTAAAACTTAAGGAATACTTACACATTTTACCAGCTCAACTGAATATCTCAGGAAATATCAATCCAGAAAAGCGTTACCGAGGAATTTATGAAATAGTAGTATATAATTCTAAAATAAATATTTCAGGAGTATTTAACAAGCTTGATTTTGCCACTATTGATATTCAACAAAATAATATACAATTTGACAAAGCAGAATTTGTTATTGGGATTAATGACCTTAGAGGTATTGAGGAGCAAGTAAATTTAACTTGGAACAATGACGAAATTTCATTCAATCCAGGCGTTTCTTCAAATGATGTTGTGAGAAGCGGAATTAATGCTTTACTTACTATAAATCCAAATGATAGCTCGATATATAATTTTGATTTATCCTTAGACTTAAAAGGAAGTCAACTTTTGTATTTTACTCCAGTAGGAAAAGTTACTGACATAAATATTGCTTCTGAATGGCCTAACCCCTGTTTTAATGGTGCATTTCTTCCTGACAACAGAGTGGTGTCTGAAAATGGATTTAAAGCAAATTGGAATGTTTTACATTTAAACAGGAACTACCCACAGATATGGACAAGTAACCGACACTCTATCAAAAGCTCCTCATTTGGTATTGATTTACTACTACCAGTAGACAACTACCAGAAATCATATCGTTCAATTCGCTATGCTATTTTATTTATAGGATTTACGTTTCTGGTTTTTTTCTTCATCGAAGTCATGAATAAAGTATTCATTCACCCTATTCAATACATACTTGTTGGTGTCGCTTTAGTAGTTTTTTATACTCTTTTACTTTCTATATCTGAACATTTAAAATACAACGTTGCCTTTATTGTTTCTGCTATTTCGACACTATTGCTTATAGCAGGATATGTAAAAGCAGTTTTAAAATCAGGTAGGTTGACAATGTTAATTTCTGGCATACTTACCGTTCTGTATGTTTTCATATTTGTTATTATTCAACTACAAAACTACGCATTACTTATTGGAAGCATTGGTGTTTTTATAATTCTCGGACTTGTGATGTATTTTTCACGTAAAATTGACTGTTATAATTTGAATCTAAATGAAAAGAACGAATAGAAACTGGC
>JAYEOP010000098.1:0-1772 GCA_034723125.1 Bacteroidota bacterium
CGTGATCCTAAAAAACAATTACCAAATTGGCTTATTAAAGCTTTGAGATTTGGTAGGGTAAAAGGCTAATAGTAGTCGGCAGTCTTCAGTCTCCAGTCTCCAGTCCGCAGTCTTCAGTCTCCAGTCTCCAGTCCGCAGTCTTCAGTCTCCAGTCCGCAGTCTTCAGTCTCCAGTCCGCAGTCAGCAGTCTTCAGTCTGTGCCTGCCTGAATAACGTTGATTTTTTGGTTTTTTTTTCTCTGCGTTTCTGCGACTCTGCGTTTAAACAAATTTAACCCAACTTGGCTCTATTCAAATACACTCTCCTAATTAACAATTGATTACAAAAATTGTGGGTTAATGACAATTAAATGACAGCGAAGCAAATGACCACTAAATGACTATTAAAACAAACCAACAAATCACCGAATAAACAAATCAACAAATCATGTCCTTATGGATAACCAATTTCCAAAAATCCATTATGTTTTTCTTTTTTTCTTTTTCGCAGCAGGAAATAAAACATTGTTGAGTATTAATCTATAACCTGTTGAATTGGGGAATAAATTTAAGTCCGTAGGTGGTTCACCAACAAAATGCTGATAATCTTCGGGGTCATGTCCTCCGTAAAAAGTCCACATACCTTTACCGAATTCTCCATGAATGTATTTCGCAGATTTTAGCATTTTGCTTTCTCCCATTATCAAAACATTAGATTTAATGTATTTCTCATTGAAAGATGTTGTTTGACCAAAGAAACCTTTTATAATTTGCGAGTGATTTTGACAAAGCATTGTTGGTACAACATCCCATTTTGCTGAAAAATTGAATAGAGTAAAATAATCTTTTTCTTCAGTAAGTTTTTTATGATTATTTGTTGCATCAATACTTGAGAATTCATAAACTATAGGATTTCTTTCCAATGAAAAATCTTTAAAAGCAAAAGTATTATTAAAGTTCAATTTTTTTTCAGCATTTGGATCTATTGGGTCTCCGTCAAATTCTTTAGTGCAAATATCGACTCCATCTGCTGCAAGGGCGATATCGTAAGTGTCGGCAGCAGCACACATGGCAAAAAGATAGCCTCCTCCTACTACATAATCTCTGATTTTTTTTGCGATAGCAAGTTTTAATTCTGAAATTTTTGAATAGCCCCATCTTTGTGCAATTTCTTTATTTTCTCTTCTTTCCTCCTGATACCACTTTTTATGCCTGTAACCAAACCAAAACTTCCCCATTTGACCTGTAAAATCCTCATGATGAAGGTGAAGCCAATCATAAAGATGCAATTTGTCTTGGAGGATTTCGTCATCATAAATTACATCATAGGGGATTTCTGCATAGGTAAGTACTAAGGTAACAGCATCATCCCATGGTTGTTTTGTTTTTGGAGAATAAACAGCTATTTTGGGTGCTTTCTCAAGTTTTACAACTTCTTGATTTTTTTCAGGGTGTGAAATGTCAGTAACAATTTTATTGTATTGAACATTTGCAATTACTTCATAGCTGACATTTCTAATTTTACATTCTTTTTCAAAAGTAGAACTGTAGGGAAAAACAAAACTTCCGCTACGATAATTTAAAAGCCATTCGGCAGTTACTCCTTGAGAAATAACATAATATGTTATTCCATAGGCTTTTAAGTGGTTTTTTTGTGCATCTTCCATTGGAATCAGGATGTAGGCTGCATCCACTTTTGTAAAAATAAGTATTGTAAAAATAAGGAGGATTAAATATCTTTTCATGAAATGATTTATTTTGTATAAATACTTACAAAAGATATTCCTGAAATCA
>JAYEOP010000098.1:1872-4667 GCA_034723125.1 Bacteroidota bacterium
TTTTTTATTTGCCACTAAGTCACGAAGGCACAAAGAAACACTAAGCTTTTCTTATGGTGTTTTCTTAGAGCCTTAGAGTAGCTATTTCTTTCTTGTTATTAAAACACACAAAGATTTTTTTGATATAATTATTTTATTTGTTGTCAATGTTGTAATGCAATCCTTTGTTTTCTTTTCTTGAATAAGCTGATTTTGTGATAAGATAGCCAATAGTAATCAAATTTCTTAATTCGGATATTTGGGGCGAAAGAATTTCCATATTGTAAAGATTCTCTGTTTCTTCATAAAGCAAATATAACCTTTTCAGAGCTTCTTCCAATTGCTTGTTTGTTTTAACAATATTTACGTAGCTCGTCATAAGATTTTGAAGCTCTTTTAACTTATGATTAATTAAAATATTTTCTTTAGGAGAAACAGAACCCACTGAATTCCATTCGGGAATATTGTTTCTAAACTCAATATTATCAATATTTTTTATGGTATCTTCAAAAGCATTATTAGAAAAAACCAAAGCTTCTAACAATGAATTTGAAGCCAAGCGATTTGCACCGTGAAGGTCTGTAGAGGCACATTCACCTATTGCATAAAAATTTGAAATAGATGTTTTTCCGAATTTATCAGTTTTTATTCCACCGCAAGAATAGTGTGCAGTAGGTACAATCGGAATCATTTTTTGAGAAGGGTTAATTCCGATATCAAGACATTTTTTATAAATTTTCGGAAATCTTTCTTTAAACTTTTCTTCTTCAATATGACGGCAATCCAAACAAACATGGTCAAGTCCATTTTTTTTCATTTCCAAATCAATGGCACGAGCAACAATATCACGAGGAGCAAGGGATTCTCTTTTGTCATATTTATTCATAAAATTTTCATCGGAAGGGCTTTTGATAATTCCTCCAAAACCACGTACCGCCTCAGATATCAAAAAAGAAGGTCTCTCACCCGGATTATACAAAGCGGTTGGATGAAACTGAATAAATTCCATGTTATCAATTACTGCTCCTGCTCTGTATGCTACTGCAATTCCATCTCCTGTAGCAATAAATGGATTTGTGGTATTGAAGTAAACCTGACCTAACCCACCTGTAGCAAAAACTGTTACTTTTGAAATGATTTTTGATATTTGTAAATTCTTTTGATTCATTACGTAAATGCCATAACAATCAATTTTTTCACTACCTTTAGGCAACTGAATTCCTAAGTGATGCTGTGTTAACAGGTCAATAACAAAATGATAATTCAGAACACTAATGTTTTTAGAGGAATAAACTTTTTTTAAGAGTTTTTTTTCTATTTCCAATCCTGTAATATCTTTGTGATGCAATACTCTTGATGCTGAATGACCTCCTTCTTTTCCTAATTCGTACTCACCGTTTTTGTTTTTGTCAAATTCAGTTCCCCATAAAATTATTTCTTTTACCCGTTCAGGTCCGTCTTTTATTACCATCTCAACAATTTCTCTGTTAGATAGCTCACTACCTGCTTCCATGGTATCTTGAATATGCTTTTCGTATGAATCTTTTAGAAAATCGGATACAACGGCTACACCACCCTGAGCATATTTTGTGTTTGTTTCATCATCATCGGCTTTGGTAATAAGGCATATTTTTGCTTCACTATTATTCTTTGTAAAATATTCCGACAACTTTAATGAATACGATAGTCCTGCAATTCCAGAACCTACAATAACTGCTTCAAAATATTGCATCTATTCAGTTTTTGTTAAATAAAAATATCACTACATACAAAGGTCAAAGGTAATAATTGTTTTCAAAAGGATGAAAACAGAACCTCCCTTTTTTAAGAGAGTTCCAGCATTTTGTCAATTGCTTTTTTTGCTCCTTTGGCAACATCATTAGGAACATTTATCTCATATTCAAATTTTGTAAGTGCTCTTTCAACCAAAAAGAGATTTGTCATTTTCATATATGAACAAATATTACAGAAAGAATGGAATTTTTTTTCAGGCATTTCTCTTTGTAATCTCTCTGCCATTCCACATTCAGTAACCATTATAAATTCATTAGCATCAGATTCTTTTGCAGCAGTTATCATTCCTCCTGTTCCACGTACAAAATCAGAATTTTTTAGAACATCCATTGGTGATTCGGGATGAGAAAGAACCTTTGCTTTTGGGTATATTTTTTTAAAATCTTTTAACATTTCTCCATTGAAAGCATGATGAATGTAACAATATGCTTGATATGGAATAATTTTTTTATCCGTTTTTGTTTGAACATATTCAGCAAGATGAATATCAGGCAAAAAAATTATCTCATCATTCGGAAGTGAATTTACCATTTTTCCAGCGTTAGCAGATGTGCAAATAATATCACTCAATGCTTTTACGTCTGCATTAGTATTAATGTAACAAACAACTCCTGCATTAGGATGTTCGTCTTTTAATTTTTGCAAACCTTCAACATCACTCATGTCTGCCATTGAGCAAGTTGCCTCAAGGTTTGGCAAAAGTACTTTCTTCTCGGGGTTTAAAATTTTTGCTGTTTCAGCCATGAATTTTACTCCGCAAAAAACGATTATTTCTTCTTTAACTTCAGTTGCTTTTCGGGCAAGTTCCAATGAATCTCCAACAAAATCTGCAATATCATAAATCTCAGGATTTTGATAATTATGAACTAAAATTATTGCATTTTTTTCTTTCTTTAGTTTCTTGATTCGTTGGATTATAACATCTTTCTGTTCCATAATGAAATATGATAATATTTTGTAGGCTACAAATTTATTATTCTTTTTAAAACTTTATACTTTATTTTTAAAAACAAATGTTTTAC
>JAYEOP010000099.1 GCA_034723125.1 Bacteroidota bacterium
TTACCAATATAATTCGTTTCTTTGTTGCCATAATATTTTTTTGTATATTTGTAAAGGATTAAAAATTGTGAAAAAAATCTAAAATAATTTAAGAACAAAACAATAAAGTTATGCAACATACAATTCAAGTACAAACAAACGTAAGAAACGGATTGTTTGACATAAACAGAGAAGTTGAAAAAATCGTTAGTGAAAGTGCTGTGCAAACAGGAATGGTAAATGTTTATGTTCAAGGAGCAACAGCCGCAATTATGATTCAAGAAAACTGGGATGATTCGGTTCAAAATGATGTTGTGAATTTATTAAAACAACTCATTCCCAGTGGCGTGTGGCAACATGATGCACAAGATGGAAATGGGGATGCTCATCTAAAATCAGGACTTGTTGGACCAAGCGAAACTATTCCAATTGTGAATGGGAAGATGGGTTTATCCACCTGGCAAAATATTTTTTTATGTGAATTTGACGGACCAAGAAGTAACAGGAATATTGTGGTTACTATTTTTGAAGCAAAGTGATAAGATTAACTGGCGACAAGGCAAATTTACGATAAGGCGAGTTGGCGATTAAGCGAACTGTGGAAAATTATGAGATTTATTAATCTTTTTTTATTTTTTTCTTGATACTGAAAAACGTATTAAATCACAAAGAGATTTTTTGTATTTACTGTCAGGAAATTCGTCAATAATTTTTAGTGATTTGTGAATGTATTCATTCATTTTATTTTCACTGTACTCAAATCCTTTTTTCTCTTTAATAAAAGAAACTACTTCATCAAAAACTTCTTTCTTTTTTCCTCTTTTTGAAATAGCTTTTACAATTGTTTTTTTTTCTTTTCCTGAAGCAATTTTTAAAGCATAAATTAACGGTAGAGTAAGTTTTTTTTCTTTGATATCAACACCTTTTGGCTTACCTGTGATGTCAGTACTAAAATCCAAAATATCGTCTTTTATTTGAAACGCAATACCTGCAAATTCTCCTGCTTTACTCATTTTTTCAATTTCATCATTAGTTGCTCCTGTTGATGCTACTCCAATTGCAAAACTACTTGAAATGAGACTTGCTGTTTTCATTTTTATAATTTCAAAATATACCTCTTCATCAATATCTAAAGTTCTTGCTTTTTCAATTTGCAAAAGTTCTCCCTCACTCATCATCTTTACAGTATTCGATGACAATTCGAGCATATCGTTTTCCTTATTTTCCAATGCCATCAACATTCCTTTTGAGAGAAGATAGTCTCCGCTAAGTACAGAAATTTTGTTTTTCCACAAAGCATTAAGTGTAAATGCACCTCTTCTTTGAGTTGAATCATCAACCACGTCATCATGCACCAATGTTGCTGTATGAATTAATTCAATAAAGGAAGCACCTCTGTATGTTTTGTCGTTTATTTTACCAAAAATACCTGCTGATAAAATTACAAACAAAGGACGCATCTGCTTACCTTTCTTTTTAATAATATATTTTAAAACTCTGTTGAGTAAAGGTATTTGTGATTGCAAATTTTTGTAAAAAAATTCATTAAAAACTTTCAGTTCATTTTTTACAGGAGCTTTTATCTTTGTCAATGAATCTGTCATAAATTTGTTTTATCAATCGGTACAAGCACGCTTTTTTTTGTCTCTATATTGATTTTCAAAATTATAAAAAAATAATCACAAAAAAAAGCAATTCTGTAAATTACAGAATTGCTTTTATATTTTTAAGATAAATATATTAGTTTAAAGTTTCAGTTCGTACTGCTGCGTTGTATTGAATTTTTAATGCTTTCGCCTTTCTTAATTCCTGCTTAACATCAGTAACAATTCCCATTTTTGTTTTTTTATCAACTTTTAAAGCAAAAGTCATGTATGGTCTTAATCTTTCGTCTTTTTTAAGTCTCTCATTTTCAACAAACTCAATTACATCAGTAGGAGCAGCAAATTTATCGTTTAGTTGAACCCTTGGAGCTGTACCATATTTTGCTCGATGCATATTTACGGGAGGTCCGATATTAATTGTACTTACCATTGATTTTTTTTCAATTTTAGTAAGCTCTGTTGCTTTTGGTACATGAGTTGTAACAAGTGCATCGCTATCCCTCATTACAGTAGCAACCATAAAAAAGAACAATAGAATAAAAATTATATCAGGTAGAGACGCTGTTGAAATTGCAGGGCTATCTTTACCTCTTTTACGTTCAAATTTTGCTGACATTATTTACCTCCTATATTTTCAGGTTCTGCTTCAGATATTTTCATTGGATACTTGCTATTAATTTCCTTTTGAACTGACTTAGGCAAATCTTCCATCGTCATCCCATGTTTTCTCATTGCCTCATTTTCACGTATTTCATTGTATGCAGCAGTAAGTTCATTTTGCACTTGCAAATAGATATTATAAGATGTTCCTCTGTCATTTTTAATAGAAACTACAGCTTTATCCGGGCTTATTGAAAGTTTTGGGTTTTTACCGTTGTTAAGAATAAATTCTTTTGTTTTTTCTTTCAATTCTCCAATTGTAGTATATTCTCCTTCTACAAGAAGTTGATCTCTGGCGTTTACCCTTATTTCAAAAATATCTCGTTTTTTAATATGAGACTCCGGTGGTGGCTGTGTAGGATCCGGCCATGGAGGAAGTTTCCTCATAATACCTTTATCCGTATCAATGGTAGTAACCATTAAAAAGAAAATCAGAAGAAGAAATGCAATATCTGCCATTGATGAGGCATTGAATTCTCCTCCGCTTCTTCGTTTAGTTTTCATATTCCAATTTATTTAAATAAAGAATGTATTTCACTTGCAATAATAGCTAAAACTGAAGCACCTCCGATAAAATATAATAATGTAAGAGAACCTCCTACAAATTTTATATACCCTTCAGTAACTTCAATCTTACTTAATGATTCTTCCGATGCAGTAAAATATGCAATGAGAAACACTAAAACAATCGCTACTAATCCAAGTAATGATTTTAAACTCTTTTTAGGGTTATCAATAAGTTTTGTAATTGAAAATAATAGTACTGCAAACAGTGCTATTCCCATTAAAATATATCCCGTTGATAATATTAAGCCTACCTTATTTCCAAGCCATCCAAGCAAAATAATAACAACAATTGCTGCGTAAAATAAACTCTTTATTATTATTGATGAATTAATTGATTTATTCATTTTCTAATATTATTTATTATTTTTTAGTAACATCATACTCAATCATCATATCTACTAAAGATATAGATGAATCTTCCATATCATTTACAATACCGTCAACTTTAGTAACAAGGTAGTTGTAAAATAATTGAAGGATAACAGCAACAACCAAACCTGCTACAGTAGTAAGAAGTGCAACCTTGATACCTCCTGCAACAATTGATGGAGAAATATCGCCAATCATTTCAATTTTATCAAATGCTTCTATCATACCAATAACAGTTCCCATAAATCCAAGCATAGGTGCAATTGAGATAAAAAGTGAAATCCACACAAGGCCTTTTTCTAAAAGTCCCATTTGGACAGAGCCATAAGAAACTATAGCTTTTTCTACATCTTCAACACCACCTTTTCTTCGGAAAAGTGCTTGATAAAAAATTGAAGCAACTGAACCTTTGGTATTTCTACATATTTCTTGTGCACCATCAGCATCGTTATTTTTCAATTTATCTTCAATTTTGTGAAGTAATTTTTTTGTATTTACTGATTTCATATTCAGTGTAATGATTTTTTCAATTGCGATTGCCAATCCAAGAATTAAAGCAATTAAAACAGGAAACATAAAACCACCGCCATCAATAAAATACTTTTTAATAATTTGAGTACCATTCTTTTTAGCAGGTACAGCTTCTTCTGCTTCTTCTGCTTCTTCAACTTCTTCTTCAACAGCTTCTTCTTTTACTTCAACTGCTGGTGAATCAACCTCAGAAGTAGTAGCATCATCTTCAATAGATTCTGCTTCTGTTGCGGGAGCTTTTTCATCATTTTCTTGAGCAATACTAAAGTTTGCTGAGAAAATAAGCCCTAAAATCACTAATACTAATAATGTCTTTTTCATTTGTTTGATTAATTTATTTACCAAATTTTTAAAATAATGAACTAATTAATTGTCCTTATGCGGAGAGGGAGGGATTCGAACCCCCGATCCCAGTTTCCCAAGATACACACTTTCCAGGCGTGCGCCTTCAACCACTCGGCCACCTCTCCTAAAAAGTTTCGCCTAAATTCAAAAGAACAAAGTAATTTTTTCGCTCGCAATTTAATATAAATAATTGCTCCTAATCAAATATTTTTCATAAAAATCATATTTGTTTCAAAAATCTATTACCTAATTTGAGTAATTGGGAACAAAGAAAATTGCTAATGCTTTGGTGCTATAAGGATTTCATGAAATTTGAGGACACCTTATTGGTATGTGAAAATTTTTGAAATTCCCTTTAGTGCCGAATGATTGGTAATCTTCAAAGTTTACAATCGCTTAATTGTAGGTACTAATAAAGTTGATTTGCTAAAGGGGGCTTCTATTACAATTAAAAATTATCAAGATTCTTTGTACTTTTGATTTTTTCAAAAATTGTAGTTTAACAAAAGGGAGGTTCTATAAATACATTCGCATTAAGATTTCCAGAGTTTTTTATAGACAATGAAAAAAATTGAAACAAATCGGGATAATGTAAAAAGTTTTGAAGAA
>JAYEOP010000100.1 GCA_034723125.1 Bacteroidota bacterium
TATTTATTTGATAACAAATTATTTTTTTATGAGAACGCAATCAATTACAATTCATTACCTTTGTAGCTTTCTTTTTTACAAATGTTTATACTCAATATTATCATATCATTACTCTTAAATTTTTGCAATCCTGCAAAAGTTGATAAACCCAATGAATTTATTTTGAATTCGGGTGATTCCTTAACTGTAAAAGAGATAAACATTCATGGAAACACAAAAACAAAAGAGAAGATAATTTTGAGAGAAATAGTTTTTTCAGTAAATGATACAATTTTAAAATCGGAACTTGATAGTTGCTTAACAAAAACTGAAAAGGATATTTTTAACACAAGTTTATTTCTTGATATTGAGATAAAATATTCTATTAACAAAAAGGATGAGATTAGTTTTGATATTTACGTAAAAGAAAGATGGTTTACATTTGTTTTTCCTATTTTGGAACTAGCGGATAGAAGCCCTAACGAATGGTGGGTTGATCATAATCACGAAATAGACAGATTGGAATACGGATTAAAATTTATCCAGCATAATTGTCGTGGAATGGATGAAGATTTAACACTTCAGTTGCAGTTTGGGTATTCGCAAAAATTTAAACTTGAATATTTAATACCTTACATTGACAAAAATCAGAAAACAGGCTTGAAAATTAATGCATATCATGAAAATAATCATGAAATAGCTTATGGAATTAATCTTCAAAACAAACTGCTATATTTGGAAAATCAATCAATTGTAAGACAAAGAAATATTTTAGATTTTATTTTTTCAAGAAGGAATAAAATAAGAAATATTCATTTGCTTGGCTTGTCATTTAATAACAATAAAATAAGTGATACAATTGTGGGGCTTAACTCTAATTATTTTGGTAGTAATTTGCCAAGTCAAAGTTATTTTAGTTTCTGGTACAATTACAATAGCAATCATACAGATATTCACTTTTATCCTGAAAAAGGATATTCTGTAGATTTTTTACTAAGGAAAGACGGATTAGGCATTATTAACGATATGAACCGAATTACAATTGGAGCAAGTATTTCGTATTATAAAAATTTTGGTAATAGAATATATTATGCTGGAAAATCAATGTTTAATTTTTCATCACTCAAAGATCAGAATTTTTATAATTCCCCTGTGCTTGGATATCATGGTATTTATCCTCGTGCGTATGAATATTATTTGGTTCGTGGTAAAGCTTTTTTATTGGTAAAAAATGAAATGAAATTTAAACTTATCGATAGGGATTTTTACATTAATAAGTTTCAAAATTTGAAAAAATTCAACAATGTACCTCTGGTATTGTATCCCAAAGTGTTTGTTGATGCTGCATATATGTATGATAATTTAAGCTTCAAAAATTATGAAATGACTAATAGAATGTTGCTTGGAGCAGGATTTGGTTTCGACTTTGTTACTTACTATGATATTGTTATCAGATGTGAATTAGGGGTGAATCACAAAAAAGAAACAGCACTATTTTTCCACTTTGAAAAGGCAATTTAGAAGTAAGAGTTAATACTAAACCATCATCAATTTAATTAAAAAGAATCTAGTATCCCCGAAATAAATACGGGAGTAAACTATGCCGATGGATTAGCATAGTTTGTACCGCAAAATTTCGGTACAAGCTATGATAACCTTTCGGTATAAGAAGGGTTTTTGCCTTTATTGCTGAAATTAGAAATCATATTGTACAAAGTAGCTGATTAATTAAATATTTTCATAAGTTCATTAAAGGCATCCTCAATATTTTTCCCGAAAGAAATTATCCCTTCTTCATGTCCGCCCATAACAATTACTTTTGGATTTAATTTTTCTGATTTTAAAATTCTTTTTATTTCATTCGCCATTTCTGATGTACCAAACAATGCACTTTTATCTGTGGTTGGCAATTTATCAAGATATTTTTTCCAAATATCAAAATCATGAATGTGAATTACTGAATTGATATCAGGCTTTGCCTCATAAATAGCTCCGTGTGCAAGTGATTCGGATGAAGCTATTGAAAGTCCGTAACATTTTACTGTATTTTTATCAATATCAAACTCAGTAACTTTTGAATAATTTTTTGATAAAAGCTTTTTAAAATTTCCGGTTTTTGAAGCTGTAATTATAAATTTATTTGTTCCTTTTATCCTTTCACTAATATTCCCAAATCCAACCTTATTTTCAAAGGCTCCTATTAAGTTTTTATAGTAAAGTTTATCACGATATTCATTCAATTCTTCAATTTCTTTTTCAGAAATAACATTTTTCTTTTCCCAATCGCAATTAAATTTTATATATCCTTTTTCTTCACTCATTTTATTTTTTTTAATAATTATTTATTTTCTTGAAATAGCTCCAAGATTCCCTTTTCATTCGCTTTACAAATTCCTCTTTCAGTAATTAATGCTGTTACAAAACGTGCAGGAGTTACATCAAATGAATAATTTACTGCTTTACTGTTTTGTGGTGTTAACAATATTTTTTTTATTTTATTTTCATGTAAGCCTGAAATATATTTTACTTCATCTTCATTTCGTTTTTCAATCGGTATTTCCGTAAGTCCGTTTTTTATTTTAAAATCAATACTTGAAGAAGGTGCTGCAACATAAAAAGGAATATTGTTATCAAAAGCTGCTAATGCTTTTAAATAAGTTCCAATCTTATTGGCTACATCTCCTGTTCTTGTTGTTCTGTCGGTACCAACAATCACAAGGTCAACCATTTTGTGTTGCATTAAATGCCCTCCTGTATTGTCTGCAATCACTGAGTAAGGAACACCATGCTCTCCAAGCTCAAAAGCGGTTAAACTTGCCCCTTGATTTCTCGGGCGTGTTTCGTCCACCCAAACATGAACTTTTATTCCTTTATCGTGAGCAAGATAAATTGGTGCTGTTGCTGTGCCATAATCAACAGTAGCAAGCCATCCTGCGTTGCAATGGGTAAGAATATTTACAGCCTCTCCATTTTTACTTTCTGATATTTTTTTTATTATCTCAAATCCGTACTCTCCGATTTTTTTACAAAATGCAACAGTTTCATCACTTATTTCTCTTGCAATTTGTTCTGCAATTTTTATTTTTTCTTCAGGATTTTTACATTTTGAAATTTCAACAATCTGTTTATCAATAGCTTTAAATAAGTCAACTGCTGTAGGTCGTGATGATTTTAATTTCTTGACTGATTTTTTCAAATGTTCATCGAAGTTGTCGTTTTGTTTTGCCTCAATTGTTGCGAGATACATCCCCCATGCGGCTGTTACTCCAATTAATGGTGCACCTCTAACTATCATTTCTTTTATTGCAAAAACACATTCATCAACAGTTGTTATTTTTTCTATTACAAATTCAAAAGGCAATTTTCTCTGGTCAATAATGTTTATTTCTCCATTTTTTTCATCTCTCCAAATTCCTTTATAATATTTGTTGTTTATTTTCATTCGTTTAGACTTTTAACAGGATTAAGATGATTTTCAAAATATTGTAATTTAAGGAAAGTTCTATAAATAGTGTCTCTAAGAAAACTCTGCAAAATTAGATTCCTATCTTTTTGCGATATTTTTATCTTTCTCAACTCACTGATGCTAAGGCATCGCCTCGTCTCAAAAAATAAAAATCTCACCTGCCTGACGGCAAAGGCAGGTCAAAAATCTTAGAAATCATAAAATTTGATAGTTTTCTTAGAGGCACTAAATACATTTCTTTTAAAAAATAAAGATAATGAATAAGATGCAAAGCTAATACAAAGAATTTGCTTTTGCATAAAAACAAATAAATTACAATTTTCATTTTTTTGAAATTTAGGATTTGAATTTATTTTTTTTACAAAACAATCACTAATTTTGCATCAAAGAAAAAGCTAATGGCAGGTATTCCAAAAGAGAAAAAGTGGTATGCAATATATGTAAAATCACGTCATGAGAAAATAATTTCCGAACGCTTAAACGAAAGAAATATCAAAAATTATTTGCCAATGCAAAAAATATTAAAGCAATGGGCTGATCGGAAAAAATGGATTGAAGAGCCAATGTTTAAATCATATTTATTTGTAAGAATTGGATACAAAGATTACATAAAGACTTATGAAACTGATGGTGTAGTAACTTTTGTGAATTTTTCAGGCAATATTGAAGCGATTCCTGACGATCAAATTAAAATAATAAAGAGAGTCATTGATTCGGATTTTGATGTTGAAGTTAGCTCAAAAGAATTGAAAAAAGGCGATATTGTGCTTGTAAAAACAGGTTCGCTAAAAGGAATTAAAGGCTCGCTCGTTGAGTTACATGGCAAACACAAAGTAGCAATAGAAATAGAAGGAATAGGACAAACAATGTTAGCTGAAGTTCCATTGAAGTTCATTAAGAAAGTGGAAGAATAAATTTAAAATGATATGAAAAATATAATTAGTGCCTCTTATCGTATTAAGTTAATTGAACCATTATAATGAAATTTTTCATTATTGCTTACTGCTTGAATGATATAGAAATAGTTACCAACGGGACAATCTTTTCCATTATATTTCCCATCCCAACCAATTTCAGGATTTGATGTTGAAAAAACAATTTGCCCCCATCTGTTAAATATTTTTAAACTGAACTGTTTTATTCCCAAATATAATACTTTAAATTGGTCATTCACCATATCTTCATTAGGAGTAAA
>JAYEOP010000101.1 GCA_034723125.1 Bacteroidota bacterium
TTGTTTGTTATTGTCTGTCCACGAAGCTCCGGGAATTGCCGCATTCCAACCAATCAGCAAGGTATCATTAGGGTCGTAGTCATTAGTGTTTATCGTAAAAGTTACAGGATTAGTAGCACATACTTCTCTGTAAAAAGGACCACTTAATAGTGGTGCATGATTATTCGGGCAGTTGATAACAATTACCTGAATATCTCGCCTAATTCTTCCTATTAAAGTACCATTTCTAAATTCTTCAACTTTGGTAACCATAACGGTTTGTTCAATTTTCATAGGTCTAAAAGAGATATCCCCAGTATGTAAATCTAAGTGACAACCACGAGGAAATGGTAAATTAGCATTAGGAAATCCCCAGAAATAAATTGGTTTTTTGTAACTGTATTGACCTGTGTAGGCAATATTAGAACCTGAACCACTTAAAGGATGTCCCCATGTATATACCAAAGAGTCCATTAATCCACCTAATGGATTCATATCCTGGTCATTGGCACCGTGATTAAACATAAAATCCTGTCCAATACAGATAATTGCAATTGGAGGGTTTGTAAATTGAGGTGAGTTATCACAAGGAGTTAGACATCTGTTCATCATAGCGTCTATGTAAAAGTTTTTACTTGCTGCACCTGTTGTAATTGTTGTATTTCTACAACACATATGATAAGATAAATTTAATTCACAGCAAGTTCCTGCACTACTTAATACTGCAAGTTTTGTATATGTATATTGCTCTATTCCATAAGGAAATGAACAGCTTCCACTTTGACATCTTGTGCAAGAAGAACCACAAGTAGGGGTAATATCTATTGGTCCCGGTTTAGTAATTTGAACTGTTGTTATTGTTTGGTTGGTTGATTTACACTTAATTGAAATAGTTGCATTGCTTAAACTAATACCATTACAATCTCTGTAAATCACAAGCTTTATCATAAAGCTATCTTGACCAATACATGTCCATGATAAATCTGAGCCCATCATGTGTGTGGACATTGCGGGTTTTGTCATAAAAAACATACTGACAAATAATAACGCTAATAAAATATTTTTCTTTTTCATATTTTTATTTTCTGTTGTTTAATTTTCATTTATACTTTAATAGTATGTACAAAAAAAAAGCGAAAGGTAAGCAAAATTTTTGTTTATTTTTCAAATTTTTTTATTTTCTTGTTTTAATGGCTAAAAAGAGGTTTTTTTCTTTTCTAAAAAAGAAGATTTTTTATAAAATATGAAAAAAAATCAAAAATTAACACTCTAAATATTAATCTATATTTTAAATTTGATATTTGTTGATAAACTGAAAAATCTCCTGAAATTTCAAAAAAAAATGAAAATCTCAAAAAAATTTATTAATGAGTACTTTTGTGGAATGCCTTTTGTTACATGCGTTTCAGCAGACAGTAAGAATGATTTATTAATTTTATTTAAAAAAAAACAAAAATTTTGCTTACCTTTTGCCTCTAAAATATACTAACATACGAAAGAATATTATTAAATGTTTTCAAAATATAGTGATAAACGAATTATTGAGGAGCTAAATAGTTTAGACGATTGTAAAATTAACAACTCTATGAGGTATTTGTATAAAAAACATTATCCAATGGCGTTATCAATTGTAAAGCAATATAATGCTGATAATAGTGAAGTAGTTGAACTTCTTCAGGAGTCGCTTATACGTTTGTATGAAAACATTAAAAATAAAACTTTTAGAGGTGATTCTCATATAAGTACATATTTGTTTTCAATAATGCGAAACCTTTGGGTAAACAAATATAATAAAACTAGGAATATTATTCAAACAGAAAATTTTGAATCCATTAAATCTAACGATGATTTTTTGTATTCTAAAAGCGATGAATTAAATAGAATAATTTTAAAATTGCTTGATCAAATAGGAAAAAATTGCAAAGAGATTTTAGTGTTTTATTATTTTGAAAATTGTAGTATGCATGAGATAAAAGACAAGGTAGGTTATATTACGGAGCAATCTGTTAAATCTCAAAAATACCGATGTCTTCAACAACTAATTAGATATTTTGATGAAAATCCTGATATTAAAAAGACTTTATTTAAATTGTTATGATAGATATAAAAGATATACAAAATTTTGAACTTTATTCCGAGGGGAAATTAAAAGGACAATCTTTAACTGATTTTAAAAACAGATTAAAATCTGATAATGAATTCTCAAATGCTTTTGAAAGTTTTAATATTTCTGTAAAAAGTGTAAAATATATTTCAAAACAAAATCTTAAAATTCGTTTGAATAATATTCACAAAGAAATTATTGGAAACAAACAAGGATTTTTTAATAGAAATAAAATTGTGCTTTCAGTAGTTTCTGCACTTGTTATATTGATGGGTTCGTTTTATTTGTTTAATCAATTTAATTCAGATTCAGATATTTCTCAAGAGCAAATAGTTGTTACTGATGAAAATTATTCGGATGAAGTAGCAGATAGGAAATTGAATAGGTTGAATAAAAATATAGATAACCCAAAAGATAAATTTACAAAAGAAGAAAATGTTGTCAGTAATAAAATAGAAAAAAGTGCAATTAAGGAAGAGGCAAATAAAACGAATAAATTAAAAAATAATAAAGACGAAATTGCTGATTTAACAAATCAAGATAAAACAGAAAAAACTGTGAATAAAAACGAATTATTTGTTTTGAGTAATCCTATTGCCAATTTTGGTGCATCAAAACAAAATGGATGTACTTCCTTTAAAGTTTACTTTTATGATTCATCCACAATAGATGATGGTGTAATTGATTCTTTTTACTGGACATTTGGTGATGGTAGCCATTCAAATCTTCAAAATCCTGTTCATACTTACAAAAATAGTGGAATTTACAATGTGAAACTTTCAGTTTGGAGTAGCAAGGGACAAAAAGCGGTAATTACCAAAGAAAATTATATTACTGCCTATTCCGTTCCTGATGCTGACTTTAGTTTTTTACCAACAAAAGCACTTCTCTCAAACCCGAAAATAAAATTTACAAATAAAACAAAATATTCTACATCAGGAATAAAATATAAGTGGAACTTTGATGATAGAAATACTATTTCAAGATCAGTTAATCCTGTTTATACTTTTTCCGATACAGGAATGTTTTCTGTTTTGCTTACTGCTACAAATGATTATAAGTGCTCAAACAAAATATCCAAAAATATTGAGATATTAAGTGCGGTAAAAGTTTTTATTCCAAATGCATTTAGTCCTGATAATACCGGACCAAATGAAAACAATCTTTACAAAGTTACAGCAAACGGAATAAAAGAATTTCACCTAAGTATCTTTGCAAGAACCGGAGAACTAGTTTACAATTCTGATAATTATGAAACACATGGTTGGGATGGTAAAACTAAATCAGGTTCAAATCAAACCGAAGTATTCGTATATAAACTTGAAGTGAAGGGATTGAATGATGTTTATTATGATTATTCAGGTACTATAACCTTGATTCGTTAGTGAATGAAAAGAGCCTTGATACTTAGAGTTTAAAACTAAAAGCTAAAAACTAATCCTACGGACTTGCTTCGCTTCGAAAGTTAAGAGTTACGGATAAACAAGAAGAAGTACTTAGAGTACTTATAGTGCCTAAAGTACTTAGAGTTATGTGTTACGGATAAACAGATAAACAAATAAACAAATAAACAAAAAGAAGTACTTAGAGTTAAAAACTAATCCCACGGACTTGCTTCGCTTCGAAAGTTAAGAGTTACGGATAAACAATGCTATTAAAATTTAAAACCTCAGCAAAAATATTCACAAATGCTTTCAAATAAACAGATAACCAAATAAACAATTCCTCAAATGCTTTCAAATAAACAAATAAACAAATAAACAAATAAACAATTCCTCAAAAGCTTTCAGATAGACAAATCACCAAAACTTGCGACACGATGTTCGCTCGTATGAGTCCGTATGGATTATTAATAAAAATAATTTGAGATTTTATCAAGTTATTAACTCTCCATTTCTTACTTTTGATTTTCTAAAAAATAACTGTTAAATAACAAATAACTTAAATTTATATATGTACGGAAAATTAAAGGAAGATCTTCAAATTCAATTGGAGGATATAAAAGATAAAGGACTTTATAAAGAAGAAAGAATCCTTACAACAACACA
Organism: Bacteroidota bacterium; assembly: GCA_034723125.1. NCBI lineage: Bacteria > Pseudomonadati > Bacteroidota > Bacteroidota bacterium. The sequence goes on from JAYEOP010000101.1 coordinate 4,132, forward strand.
AGGAGTTGAGATAAAAACAAAAAAAGGATTAAAAGTATTAAATTTTTGTGCTAATAATTATCTTGGGCTTTGTAATGACCCACGAGTAATGGCTCAATCTAATCTTGCATTTTTTAGATGGGGCTATGGAATGGCATCAGTGCGATTTATTTGTGGTACTCAACAACTACATAAAGATCTTGAAAATAAACTTAGTGATTTTTTAGGTATGGAGGATACCATTTTATATTCCTCTGCATTTGATGCAAATGCAGGTGTTTTCGAGCCACTTTTAAACGAGAAAGATGCAATTATTTCTGATGCTTTAAATCATGCCTCGATTATTGATGGTGTGAGGCTTTGTAAGGCAAAGAGATATAGGTATGAAAATAGTGATTTTGATGGTTTGGAAAAAAAACTCCAAGAAGCATCTGATGCAAGATACAAACTTATTGTTACCGATGGAGTGTTTTCAATGGATGGAACAATTGCACGTGTTGACAAAATTTGTGATTTGGCAGATAAATATGATGCTCTTGTAATGGTTGACGATTCACACGCAACAGGCTTTGTTGGTAAAAACGGACGAGGAAGTCATGAGTATAACAATGTAATAGACAGGGTAGATATTATAACAACAACATTTGGTAAAGCACTTGGTGGTGCTTCCGGTGGTTGTATTTCAGGAAGAAAAGAAATAATTGAGCTTTTACGTCAGAGGTCAAGACCTTATTTGTTTTCAAATTCATTAGCCCCATCTATTGCAGGTGCTACTTTAGGTGTTTTAAATTTACTTACCGAAACAAATGACCTAAGAGATAAACTCATCAGAAACACAAATCTTTTTAGAAAAGGAATAGAAGAAGCAGGATTTAAAATTGTACAAGGCACACATCCTATCGTTCCTATCATGCTTGGTCATTTAAAAGATGATGCAAAAATATCACAAGAATTTGCCAAAGAACTTTTGAACGAGGGGATTTATGTAATAGGATTTTACTACCCTGTTGTACCGCTTGGAAAATCAAGAATAAGAGTGCAAATTAGTGCGGCACACAGCAAAGAAAATATTGAATTTGCAATTGAAAAATTTATTAAAGTTGGAAAAAAATTAAATGCAATTTAATTTAGATTTGCAAAAAAGAATAAGCTTTTGATTTACGGAATAGGAACAGATATTATTGAAGTGGAAAGGATTAAAAAACAACTTTCAAAAAATGATGGGTTAAAAGAAACTTTATTTACTACTCATGAAATAGAATATTGTGAATCTCAAAAGCAAAATGAACAAAACTATGCTGCCCGATACGCAGCTAAAGAAGCTTTTTTTAAAGCATTAGGAACCGGTTGGCGATATGGAATGCAATATCAAAACATTGAAATAAAAAATAATGAACTTGGAAAACCTGAAATATTTTTATCAGGCAAAGCTAAAGAATTTGCAACAAAAAATACTTTTAGCAAAATACATGTATCATTTTCACATTTAAAGGAAATTGTAAATGCAATTGTAATAATTGAAAAATAAAATAAATAAAAATTATGTCAAATATTAAATCGTATGATGAAAGAATAAAAGACTTTGATTGGTCTATTGCTGAAAAGGAATTAGATTATAAACAAGGAGAGAACATAAATATCGGATGGTATTGTTCTGATAGAATTTGTGAAATGGGTAAAGCCGACAAGCTTGCTCTTATTTGGGAAGGTATGGGAGGAAAAGAAAAAAAATATACCTTTAATGATATACGAGTAGCAAGTAATACTATTGGTAATCATCTTAAAAAAATGGGTGTTACCAATGGTAACAGAGTTTGCCTTTTTATGGACAAAATTCCTGAATTGTATATTGGGTTTTTAGGGATTTTAAAAATAGGAGCTATTGCTCAACCGTTATTTTCTGCTTTTGGTGATGAATCATTACTAGTAAGGCTCGAAAATGCAGAAACCCATACGATAATGACACAACGAAAACATGTGAAAAAAGTAAGGAAAATTTTAGAAAAAATGCCTTACTTGAAGAACATAATAATCGTTGACGATGATGGAAGAAAATCTTTAAAAGATAGAGAATCTGTATTTTCACTTGAAGATGCAGAACCTATAGAAAATATGGAAATTTACCCAACAAAAGCAGAAACACCATCAGTTCTTCATTACACATCAGGAACAACAGGACAACCTAAAGGAGTAAAGCATGTTCATTATTCACTAATAGCACAATACCTTACATCAAAGTGGGTACTTGATCTGCAAGAAGATGATATTTATTGGTGTACAGCTGACCCGGGTTGGGTTACCGGAACATCTTATGGTATAATCGGACCTTGGAGTAATGGAATAACACAGTGCGTTCTTGACCTTGGATTTGGTGCTGAACCATGGTATAAATTTATTGAGAAACATAAGATATCAATGTGGTATTCAGCTCCTACGGCAATTCGCTCTTTAATGAAGGCTGGAGATGGAATTATTAAAAAATTCAATCTTTCATCACTTCGTCATCTGGCAAGTGTTGGAGAGCCTTTGAATGCTGAAGCTGTTATTTGGTCGGAAAAAGTATTTGGAAAAGCTTTTTATGATACTTATTGGCAAACGGAAACAGGTTCAATGATGATAAGTAATTATCCTGATATGAAAGTAAAACCAGGCTCAATGGGAAAAGCATTTCCAGGAATTACCGCTACTATTCTTGATCCTGAAACTTTTGAACCAATAACTGAAGAAAACAAAGCAGGTCTTATTGCTTTCAAACCTGGTTGGCCTTCTATGATGAGAGCATATTGGAGAAATGAAGAAACTTACAAAAGCAAATTCAAAAACGGATGGTACATACCAGGAGATAAATCTACAATTGATAAAGACGGATATTTTTGGTTTATTGGAAGAGACGATGATGTAATTAATACAGGAGGTCATCTCGTTAGTCCTTTTGAAGTAGAATCTGCATTACTCGAACATGAATCAATTGCAGAATCTGCTGTTGTTGCTAAACCTGATGATGTAAATATGGAAGTTGTTAAAGCTTTTGTAACGCTCAATGATGGATTTGACCCAAGTGATGAACTTGAATTAAAAATAATGAATTTTATTCGCAAAAAACTTTCACCGCTTGCAATGCCACAGGAAATTGAATATATTGATAAATTACCAAAAACAAGAAGTGGAAAAATAATGAGAAGATTACTTCATGCAAAAGAATGGGGCGAAGAAATTGGTGATACATCAACTCTTGAAGACGATTAAATAATTTTAAAATTAATAATTTTTATAAATAAAACAAATAGGAGATAATAATATGGAAGACATTAAAGAAATTGTACTAGAGTACATAATAGATGAATACTGGGAAGACGAAGACGATGAAATAACTTATGATACACCATTAATTTCAGGTGGAATTGTTGATTCTTTTTCAATGGTATCTTTAAAAAGATTTCTTGAAGTAAAATACAAAATAAGTATTCCGGATGACAAAGCTACACCTGAAGCATTTGACAATGTTAACAAAATTGTTAATTTGGTAAAAGAGTATATTGACTAAAAATAATTAAAAGGAAGCCAAATTTAAATTATTTGATTCCATACTGTTAATTTTTTTAAAATAAAAAGGAGTAAAATTTATGGCTTATAGTGATAAAGTAAGAGGTATTTATAGTGATACTTTAAAAGATATTGAAGACAAAGGACTTTTTAAACAAGAAAGATTTATTCATTCATCACAAGCGGCAGATATTGAGGTTGAGTTTCCAACAGGAGCAAAAACCAAGAAAGTAATTAATATGTGTGCAAATAACTATCTTGGTCTTTCTTCTCATCCGGACGTAATTAAAGCGGCTCATGAAGGACTTGACACAAGAGGTTACGGAATGTCATCTGTACGATTTATTTGTGGTACTCAAGATATTCATCGTGAACTTGAAAATAAAGTTACTGAATTTCTTGGTACAGAAGACACAATATTATTTCCATCATGCATGGATGCAAATGCAGGTGTTTTTGAAGCAATTTTAACAGAAGATGATATAATGATTTCCGATCGTTTGGTTCATGCTTCAATAATTGATGGTATTCGTTTAGCACCAGCTTTACACGATACTTTCAAGCATTCAAATATGAAACATCTTGAGAAAAAGTTGCAACTACATGCTGATAAAAGATTGAAAGTTGTTATAACCGATGGTGTTTTTTCTATGGATGGAGATACAGCAAAACTTGACGAAATGGTTGCACTTTGTGATAAATATGATGCTTTACTTTTTGTGGATGATTCACATTCATCGGGTTTTCTTGGAAAAACAGGAAAAGGAACTCATGAAAAATATGATGTTGTTGGAAAAATTGATATTATTACTACAACATTTGGAAAAGCACTTGGAGGTGCTTCAGGTGGATGTGTTTCCGGTAGAAAAGAAATTGTAGAAATGTGTCGTCAAAAAGCACGTCCTTATCTCTTTTCAAATACTATTGCACCTGTTGTTGTTTCAGGTATTTTAAGCGTTCTTGATACATTATCAAAAAGTACAGAAAGAAGAGATAAACTTGAAAAAAATACAGAATTTTGGCGAAATGGTCTTGAAGAAGCAGGTTTCGTTTTGCAAGACGGAGATACTCCAATTGTTCCTGTAATGCTTTTTAATGCGAAGCTTGCACAAAATTTTTCTAATGATCTTTACGAAGAAGGAATTTATGCAATAGGATTTTTCTTTCCTGTTGTTCCTAATGGTAAAGCAAGAATAAGAACTCAGATTTCTGCAGGTCATGAAATGCATCATCTTGAAAAAGCTCTTGCTGCATTTATTAAGATTGGAAAGAAATATGATATTCTTGGCAAAAGCAAGAAAGAAATCATAGAAATGTACGGAATGTAACAGCTTTAGTGTTAAGCATTTAATACTTTATGAGGGTTTTTTTTTCTTTAATTTTTGCCCTATGAAATTTAGCTTATTGCGATATTTTATAGGGCAATTTTTATTACAACCTAAATTAAGCGATTGTAAACTTTGAAAATTACCAATCATTCGGCACTAAAAGGAATTTCAAAAATTTTCACATACCAATAAGGTGTCCTCAAATTTTATGAAATCCTTTTAGCACCAAAGCATTAGTAATTTTCTTTGTTCCCAATCACTCAAATTAGGTATAATACCAATTTAATTTCAAAACGCCTGATAAATAAATTAAATTATATTTTTCTTTTTTTAGGCAAAAATTCTTTGCATAACTTGTTCCGCACTTGTTTCGGAAGCCATAGCTACGGAAATAATTTTTAACGACAAAAAAGGGAAATAGAAATGATTTATATCGGGTGTTTTGATGTTAATTTGGTATAAAAGATGATAGCAAAAATTTATTAACAGTTTTTAATAAAATTGTTATACTTTTGTTGTGATTATCAATGTAAAATCCAATTACAAATAATTTGATAAAAGATTATGAATATAAGATTTTCATTTACACCATTCTACATTTTAGTATTGATTCTGTTAATAAATTCTGCCTTTTCTCAAGAAAAATTCCTGAATACTTATCAGGAAAATTTTAAATGGGGACTTAAAGATACAAACGGAACAATCTTAATAAAGCCAATGTATGATTATCTTGAACATGCCTTTAGCAATACCTATATTGCATTTGAATCAGATTCTTCATTTTATTATTTTGATACGCTAAATATAACAGAAGTATATGAAAAACAGATTTTTAATAATGTTGATTTGTTAAAAGGCGTGAACAACAGAAGTATTAAAGAAAATTTTAAAATAATTGATGTTAAACAAATTGATGAAGATATTTCCCGATATCAGATAATTTGTAATTCTAAAATTTATATCATTAACAAATACAATAAAAAACTTCTGACCAATACTTATGCGAGTTATAAATATGTTAGTAATCAAGACATTTTGATATTGAATGATTTCAAAGAATATTTTGTTTACAAACCAGGGAAAAAAGTCTTTTCGCTGGGGCACAACTACTTATTGTTTAAAGATATTTACAAAAATGCCTTTTTTATAATGAATTACTATGGCAAAACTGAAACAAAATTGTGTTGTCCAAGGGAATTATCAATTTCTTTACCCTACTATAAAAACGATGAATTTCAATATTACTACGATACAACAATTACTGAGTTTGATGATTATCGTTATACTGTAGGTGGTGTTTTTGGTTTTTTTAATCCTGAATATGAAAAGATTTTTAATACAAAATATAAAAAGCTGAAAGTGATATTTTATGACAATTCATATTACGACAACTTTTACATACATGACATATCAAATGATAGTATTTATACCTATTCCAAGAATATTTTAGATTTTTTCTTAGTTAAAAGTAAAAATGGTTGGGGGGTAAGAAATTCAAACGGAGGGAAAATAATTAAACCCAAATATGATGCAATTGTTCCTTTTAAAAGAAATGATTCACTTTTGTTTGGAGCTGTTTATAAAAATTCTTATGAGCTAATTTTTGACCTTAATGGAGCATCAAAAAGAGTTCAGCCTTTTGATTTGTTTAGCAGTGAGCTGTTTCATAGGTATGATTTGCTTTTTGACACTGCATTTAATATTTCATCGTTAAATATGTCAAATGCTCAGTTTTTAGCTGTGATAAAAAAAGTATTATCTGAGGAGTTAAAAACCATCAAAAAATTAAATCCTAAGCAAAAAGAGGTTTTAGCAAATATTTATAGCAAAATTACTAATGGAGAAAAAATAGCTTCCTTTTTTAATTCTATCGAATTTAATTATGTAATCAGATCAATTGATGATAGATATTTAAATCCTAAAATATCAAGTAAATCAATTGCATTCAATATTAATAAAGAAATATCTGATAGTAATAAAATTCAAAAAACAATCTTTAAGCTTTCATCAGAAGATTTCTTTGAATTGTTTCCTTTAAATGCATTTGTTGTAGAATTCGAGAATGAGCTAATAAATAATCTTGATGCAATTATTAAGAAAATAAAAGAACAAAAAAGGAATTCAAAGTCTTCTTTAAATTAACGAGCAATAATCGTCAATTACATAAGTAAACATATAATTTTCAAATTCTTCATAGTGTATTTTAAAATTACGTTCTTGTCCCTTTTTTACAATTTTTGCAGTAATGCAACCACCATTTTTATTGTAATCAAATGATTGTAAGCAAATATCTTCACGAAAACGTAAACCACTTTTACCGTTAAGTTTATAAATTGATTCTTTTGTACACCAGTAAACATATAGTTTTTTTATCAAATTCTTTCCTTTTACCTCTTTCAATTCCTTTTCATTCATAAATTTGGGAGATATTTTTTTTATTACATCCTTAATTTGTTCAATATCAATTCCCACCTTTTTTTTGCTAATGATAACAGCTGCATAATCGGCTGAATGAGTGATAGAGAGTTCATAATCAAAATTTATCAAATGAGGTTTTCCATGCTCATCTCCCTTTACATCTATAAACTTTTTTGTATTAAGAATGTCTCTTAATAAAACTCTACTGCTTAGCCAATGTAGGTTTCTTTTACCTTTATTCAACCTTTGAAAAAATGCTTCTTCACCTTTTGTAAGAATAAGATCGGCTCTAAGCTTTTCTATACTTTCTTCAACTTTCCAAACACCGATAATGGTATTAAAAGCTTCTTTACGTTTTAAAACAACTCCCATAAATAAATCAGTTACTATATCAAAGTTAGGAATAAAAAATTTAAATAAACAATCAATATTATTATTTTGTAAAAAAAGTATATAAATTTGATGCTTTAAGAAATCAAAGATAATTTATAATAGAAGTAATATATATAAAATGGAAAGAATAATAGTTATAGGATGTGCCGGACAAATTGGTTCTGAACTTGTGCCTGCATTAAGAAAAATTCATGGAAATGAAAACGTAATAGCAACTGACATAAAAGTAACAGAAGCAACAAAAGAACTTGCATCAAACGGTCCTTTTGAAATACTTGATGTACTGGATGTCAAAAAGTTAACAGCAATAATTGAAAAAAATAAAATAACACAGATTTATAATCTAGTAGCAGTACTTTCTGCACTTTGTGAAAAAAATCCATTAAAAGCTTGGAAAATTAATATGGATAGTTTTTTCAATGTAATGGAAATAGCAAGAGAGAAAAAGCTAAATAAAGTTTTTTGGCCAAGTTCAATAGGTGCATTCGGACCAACAACACCAAAAGAGAACACGGCTCAATCAACTATTATGGAGCCAAATACTGTTTATGGAATAAGTAAACTTTCGGGAGAAAGATGGGCAGAATATTACTGGGACAAATACAAAGTTGATGTAAGAGGTCTTAGATACCCGGGACTAATAAGTTATAAAACAGAACCCGGTGGAGGCACAACTGATTATGCAATTGATATTTTTTATGGTGCTTTAAGAAATGCTAAATACACGTCTTTTCTTAAAGAAACCACTGCATTACCAATGATGTACATGGATGATGCTGTAAATGCAACAATAAAATTAATGGAAGCTCCTGTAGAAAAATTATCGGTAAGATCATACAACCTTAACGCATTAAGTTTTACACCTGCACAACTTGCTGAAAAAATAAAAGAAAGAATTCCAAATTTTGAAATAAAATATAAACCCGATTTTAGACAAGCAATTGCTGATACATGGCCTGCAAGCATTGATGATAGTGTTGCAAAAAATGATTGGGGATGGAAAGCTGAATTTGACCTAGATAAAATGGTTGATCTTATGCTTGAAGAAATTGGTAAAAAAATTAAATAAATAATATTTCTCAATAAAAAAGTACTGTTATTTTATATGCTACTTTTTTATTGAACCTATTTATGATAATAAAACTATTGAAAAATATTTGGACAGTTTATGCAATAACTATATTTGCGTTATCTGTGATTATTGTATTTCCATTTTATCTTTTTTTCTTTTTGTTTATCAGAGAAAATGCCGACAAAAGAATTTATCCCATTACAAGGCGGTGGGCAGGAATATTATCAGTGTTTTATTTGATAAGGTTAAAAAAAGTTTACAAAAAAAAGTTATCAAAGAAAAAAGGATATATTTTTATTTCCAATCATAGGTCAATGTTGGATATTCCGATAAGTGCCTCTCTTATTCCCGGACATTTTCGTTTTTTGGCAAAGGATTCATTATTGAAAATCCCGTTTCTTGGAAGAATAATCAAGGGTATTTGTATTACTGTTGATCGAAAAAATATTAGAGATAAATCACGTAGTTACGAGAAGATGAAGGAAACTCTTGAAAAAAAATCATCAGTACTAATATTTCCTGAGGGAACAAGAAGTAAAACTGATAAAAAATTAGGGATTTTTCAAAATGGAGCTTTTCGTTTAAGTCTTAAAACAAAAACACCAATAATTATAATTACTCTTTGGGAAACTTCAGCAATTTTAAAAAAAGAATATTTCTGGCAACTAACTCCAGGTAAAGTAAAATGCATCATCTCAGAAGAAATTCAGCCGGAAGGAGATGTTGAAAGTCTTAAAGAAAAATGTTTCAATTTGATTGAAGAGAATATTGATATGATGGAAAAATTAGACTAAAATTTACAGAATGTTGGAAAAAGAACATAGAGATTTTCAACTTAATTTTTGTCTATTAAGCCTGATTTGTTTATTTGTTTAAACGCAGAGTCGCAGAAACGCAGAGGAAAAAGTAATTAATAAATCAACGTTATTCAACGGTGGACTGTTTATTCGTTTATTCGGAATTTGACTGCCTACTGTTGACTGGAGACTGCCGACTGGTTATTTGTTTGTATTTTCACGCAAAGACGCAAAGAACGTAAAGGAAAAAGTAATTAATAAATCAACGTTATTCAACTGAGGACTGTTTATTCGTTTATTCGGAATTTGACTGCCTACTGTTGACTGGAGACTGCCGACTGGTTATTTGTTTGTATTTTCACGCAAAGACGCAAAGAACGTAAAGGAAAATGTAACTAATAAATCAACGTTATTCAACTGCCGACTGAGGACTGTTTATTCGTTTATTCGGAATTTGACTGCCTACTGTTGACTGGAGACTGCCGACTGGTTATTTGTTTGTATTTTCACGCAAAGACGCAAAGAACGCAAAGGAAAATGTAACTAATAAATCAACGTTATTCAACTGCTGACTGAGGACTGTTTATTTGTTTATTCGGAATTTGACTGCTTACTGTTGACTGGAGACTGCCGACTGGTTATTTGTTTATATTTTCACGCAAAGACGCAAAGAACGCAAAGGAAAATGTAACTAATAAATCAACGTTATTCAACTGAAGACTGCCGACTGCTGACTGCTGACTGTTTTTGACTGCCGACTGATACTGAGGACTGTTCTTAACTTTTGACTGGAGACTGCTTAAAAAAGATGAAGAAATTAAAAACTATTTAATACTCCATAAGCAATAAAAATCATATTTTTGCATAGGCCAAAATATTAAAAGCAATTGTTTGTAGCATGAAAATATCTAATCCACGAGAGAGAATTTTAAAAAAAATAAGGAATGCAACACAAAAAAGTAAGGGTGTTTATTCCCAAAGAGAACCTGATTTAACAAAGTTCGTTTTTAAAAAAAGTGATAAATCCTTACAAGAAGTATTTGCTCAGGAATTTAATAAAATTAGTGGAAAGTTCTTTTTTTGTAATAATGAAGAAGATTTTGCAGATCAATTAAAACAACTCGTTATTGCAAACAATTGGAAACATCTTTTTTGTTCGGAAGAATTTTTAAAACCGATTTTAGATAAAGAAAATCTCCAGTATAAAAGATCACTTGTAAATTTTGAAAATACTGAAGTAGGAATAACCTCCTGCGAAGCAATTGTTGCTCGTACAGGAACAATTTTAATAGCTTCGGGTAAGGATAAATCACGTACAATGAGTGCTTTTCCCCCGATACATATTGTAGTAGCTTACGAAAATCAGTTGTTTTATGACCTAAGTGATGCGTTTTTATATATGGAGGAAAAATATGACAAAAACTACCCTTCAATGATATCTGTTACTTCAGGACCAAGCCGTACAGCTGATATTGAAAAAACACTTGTGCTTGGTGCTCACGGACCAAAAGAAATTTATTGTTTTTACATAAATGAACGAAAAAAAAGATAAAATATATTTTGCCTCGGATTTTCATCTTGGTGCACCAAATTATTCTGAAAGCAGGAAACGAGAAAAATTAATTGTAAAATGGCTTGATGAAATAAAGAATGATGCTTCTGATATTTTTTTATTAGGAGATATTTTTGATTTTTGGTTTGAATACAAAAAAACAATTCCAAAAGGATTTACACGTCTTTTAGGTAAGCTTGCACAGCTAAGTGATGCAGGAATAAAACTTCATATTTTTGCAGGGAATCACGACCTTTGGTTAAAAGATTATTTTGAAAAAGAAATTGGAGCAACATTATATTTTAAACCAGTCATAAAAAAAATTAATTCAAAAACCTTTTATCTTGCACATGGTGATGGATTGGGACCCGGAGATTATGGATATAAATTTATAAACAGAATATTTAAAGGCAAAGTTAATCAATGGTTATTCCGCTGGTTACATCCTGATATTGGAATTCGCTTAGCATCATTCTTTTCAATAAAAAGTAGAGCCAAAACTAATAAATTAACTGATAGTTTTTTAGAAGAAAAAGAGTGGTTGGTAATTCATTCCAGAGAAATTTTAAAAAAACAAAAAATAGATTTCTTTTTATACGGACATAGGCATTATCCTAAAAAATATCAACTGAACGATACTTCATATTACATTAATCTTGGCGACTGGTTAAGTAATTTTTCTTATGCTGTTTTTGATGGAAAGGAATTGGAACTAAAATATTTTTAATTCAGAATTGCTTTCATATAAAAACTATAATTTTGCAGTAAAATAAATTTGATATAAATACGATAAAATTAAACATCAATGGAACTTTTAAATAAATTAGCTGAGATAAAAGAGCATCGAGAAGAAATAGCTGAGCAACTGATTGACCCAAAGATTATTTCGAATCAAAAAAAATACATTAAGCTTAACAAAGAATATAGCGATCTTGAGGATATTGCTGATATTTATGAAGAATATAAAATTTTAATAAGCAACATAACTAACAATAAGGATATCCTAAGAAACGACAAAGATCCTGAAATGCGAGAAATGGCAAAGATGGAGCTTGAAGAATTAGATGAGCAAAGAATTTCGATGGAAGAGAAAATTAAATTGCTGATTATTCCATCAGATCCTGCTGACCAAAAAAATGCGATTGTTGAAGTAAGAGCAGGCTCGGGAGGAGATGAAGCAAGTATTTTTGCAGGAGACATTTATAAAATGTATGAAAAATATTGTGAAAGTAAAGGTTGGAAAGTGGAAGTAATGGATGTAAGCCCGGGTACAAACGGTGGTTTTAAGGAAATTATTTTTAACGTTTCGGGAAATGATGTTTATGGATTAATGAAATATGAATCAGGTGTTCACCGTGTGCAAAGAGTTCCTGCAACAGAAACCCAAGGTCGGCTACACACTTCTGCAGCATCAGTAGTGGTTTTGCCCGAAGCTGAGGATATTGATGTAAACATAAAAGAAGCAGATGTAAGAAAAGATACTTTTTGTGCTTCAGGACCCGGAGGGCAATCTGTTAACACAACATATTCAGCCATTAGGCTTACTCATATTCCTACAGGAGTCGTTGCTCAATGCCAGGATCAAAAATCTCAAACTCAAAACTATATTCAAGCTATGAAGGTTTTGAAAACAAGAGTTTATGAAATTGAATATCAAAAGTACCTTGATGAAGTTTCGTCAAAAAGAAAAACAATGGTTTCTTCAGGGGATCGTTCTGCAAAAATAAGAACTTATAATTTTCCTCAAGGAAGAATAACCGACCACAGAATAACAAAGTCAATGTTCAACCTTAATGAATTTCTTAATGGCGATATTCACGAAATGATTGAAGCATTGCAAATTGCTGAAAATGCTGAAAAGCTCAAAGAAGGTAAAAGCTGATTCAAGATACAAGATACAAGATGCAAGATTCAGGATGCAAGATACAAGATTCAGGATGTAAGATACAAGATGCAAGATTCAGGATGCAAGATACAAGATGCAAGATACAAGATGCAAGATACAAGATGCAAGATACAAGATGCAAGATACAAGATGCAAGATACAAGATGCAAGATACAAGATGC